>NZ_JBFTZN010000468.1:0-2707 GCF_056406775.1 Allobosea sp. P1_A7 | reverse complement strand
GTCCTGCCCTTCGCGACGGCGAAGTCGAATAGCTTCGGCTCAAGGTCGGCGAGGTCGGCCGACTGGTATTCGCGGTTCCCGATGACCAGGCCGAAGGTTCCGCCCGGCAGGCGCTCGATATAGAGCGAGCCGAGATAGAGATATCCCGGTGCGCCATCGGCCCGATCATCGGCGATGGCCGCACCTATATCGGAGCACTCGGTGCGGGTGGCGATGAATTCTTCGCGCGTCATTCCCGTTCCTTCTTTCCGTTCGTCAACGACCCGTCTGCTGACGCACCAGGCATAACGACAATCTTTCGTATCACAAGGCGGGCGATGGGCGTTTCCAGACACGGCGAGTGGGCGGACCCGCCGTGCCTGGATCGCCTCGTCCAAGGCTTGCGCCCCGAACCAGATCAGTTGTGCAGCGCAAGTGACCACAAAACGTGTAGATGAGACGGTCCCAGCGGCAGTCTCGGGCCTCTTTGCTTTTGGTCCTTTGCGCGGCGGCTGGAATCCTCAGTATCAAATCGGCGGCGCAAATCATGCGCCGGGAGTGCTTAAGCAATCGTATGTATTGCGAGCCGTCATCGTCGGGATGGAGGGGCGCGTATTAACCGAACATCGCTGCCACCGGCTGCGCCGGGCGGCGTGAGGTGTCACGCGCCGAATTCCGCTATGCAGCCGATTTGCGTTATGTCGACCAGGCCTATGAACTGACCGTGCCTGCGCGGCGCCGTGTCTCCGTGGAGCTGGCGGAGCATCTGTTCGTTCCCTTTGGCGAGGAACTCTTCCTGCTGTTCCTTCGGCAGTAGCCGCACCTTTTGAACAAGTACGGACACGGCGTGATCCCCCTCGTCCGAGAACATCGAGTACATCTCACGGGACATCGTCGTCATCCCGGTTGGACAGGCCGATCTCGACAAATTCGTCCCTCGAACTGGTCAAGCAGAGCGCCCACCGCTGCCTGCTCTTCGGCGAGGAACTTGGCTTCGAGGTGTTTTTCCAGATCGATGATGTTGCCCATGTCATCCCCTCCAACCACACGATGTCTCATCGAAGTACGGGGACTCCAAGTATACTCTGCGGCCATGCCTGGGTCACATCTTCCGGTATCAACACATCAACCGGAGCAATATCAATGTATATCGCCATCCTGCTGACCCTCTTCGGGCTTTGCACCCTGCCGTTCTGGAAGCCAGCTCGTGATCTGGCGTGATAACCGCGTCGGCTTGAATCCGCCACGCGCTTGAGTTTCGATGTTCCTGGTATCGATCCCATCCTGTGACTGCCGCGGCTGGGAACACTGAACAATGAAGACCGTGATCAGGACCTTGATGATCTGCGTCGCTCTTCTGGCGCGCGCTTCCGCACAGGCCGAAGAACTCCCCGGCAAGAGGATTTCCAACAAGAACGTCACCACCAACAAAAAGGTGGCGGCTTACAACCAGGGCTACGCCTCGGCCATGGCCACCGACGTCTGCAATCACCACCTCAACAAGCAATTTCTGAAGGTCCTCGACGAGGACCTGAGAAACGCCATGGACGGCACCTTCATCGATGACCCTATACTGGAGCCGCATTGGAAGAAGGGCCAAGACGATGCCAAGGCCCAGGGCATGGCGGCCCTTGATGCCGAAAACGGCCTAGCTATCGATGCCCTCTGCCGCAAGGCTCAGAAGTTGCCGATGCTGAAGGGCTACTACAAGTGGTTGGACGAGACGGCCTTCACTGAGCACTACGGAAAGATGTGCCGGGAAACCCCGGGCTATTACATGTGCAAGACGAAGCGTTGAGGTCTGGCAGGGCTCCTGCTTCCGCCTGGTGCAACAATCGCGTGGAGAATTCGCATCAGCCTATACGACGACGAGAGCGCAAGATGCAGGGTTTCAAGAGCCCRGGTTCAGCCCAGAGATTTCTCTCCACTCACGCAGCCACTCCAACGCCTTCAATGTCCAGCGCCATCTCACATTTCCGCGAAGACCCACCGAGCTTTTCGCTCTTCGGCGATGGCGGCGTGGTGGGCGGCCGCCGCGGCCACCTGATCGAGATCGTCAACCAGTGTTGTCGCGTCGATCGTTCGACAACGTGACAATGCCGAACAACGCCTTCAATGGCAGCGACCGTCCGACCGCCTACCGAACTTGGTGCTCGTCGTCGAATGAATGCTCCTGAGAAGGTGGGTCACCGTACGACGTGCCCTGGGGAGTGATGGCCATTTGGCAATCGGTGACGACCGTCTGCTCGGTTCGCATGCCCGACCCCAGCGCCTGCACTTCCCCGCGAATGTACGCCAGTATGTCCGCGCCGTTTCCCTCCGCTGGAATTGATAGGTGCCCCTGCACCTGGAATACGCCCTCCATCTGAACGCAGCCGGATATCCGGGGTGCTGTCGCTGAGCGAGGGCGGTCCGAGACCCTGCCTGGCGCCACCGGGCGCACGCGGACCATTCCCTGGCGTCCCGGCAAACTGCGCACTCGAAGGCGCTGCGACCAGAAGAGACAGCATGAACGACACAGCAGCGAGGAAGCGGTACTTCACGGTCAAGACTTTCCCAAACTCCATTGTGGTTGGCTAGGGGTCTGTCTAATTGAGACCAGCGTGCCACGGCGCGCGCTTAGAGCCGGATTCAAAAGTTCACGCGGGTTTGCAATGTCTTGCGATGCGGCGTGTGAGCATGCGGATGCTGGCGATATGAGCGAAGGCGGTCGCGCTTTC
The DNA here is from genome assembly GCF_056406775.1 of Allobosea sp. P1_A7. NCBI lineage: Bacteria > Pseudomonadati > Pseudomonadota > Alphaproteobacteria > Hyphomicrobiales > Alloboseaceae > Allobosea > Allobosea sp. P1_A7. The sequence continues at coordinate 8 of NZ_JBFTZN010000468.1, read as the reverse complement.
GATGGATT
>NZ_JBFTZN010000467.1:0-2726 GCF_056406775.1 Allobosea sp. P1_A7 | reverse complement strand
ACTTCGGCCAACGCACCGGCAACTTGCTGATCAAGTCGGACGACGCCCTCACCGGCCGTCTGCGCATCCAGCGCGACTTCTGATCGGTTCTCCGATCCTAGTCGGAAGCCCCGGGGAAACCCGGGGCTTTTTTCGTTATACTAATAGTTTGACGTTATAAGCTGAGCAATAACGAACGGGATCTGCGCGAGGCGGTGATCAATATCGCGATCCGCTTGTTCGTCGGCTACGGCCTTCACGAGCCACTGCCCGCCCATTCGTGATTGACGCGCATTCTAAACGGCCGAGGGCTTCCGTTAGAACTTTGAACGCACGGTCCAGGCAGGCCGCCGGGATCGCGACCGGAGAAGTAGTCCATCTCCACGCCCCTGACCGTGCCCATGTCAGTTGGGGCGCGCTCGCCGTCCGTCACGTCGAGCCCGTCGCGGAGGTCAACCTTGACCAAGCAGTCCGCGGGCCGCAGAAGCTGGCCGCGCCCGATCCAGATGCCAGCCCCCCACCCTCGCCGGAAGTGACAGTTGCTCTCGCCGCGGAATGCGGCGTAAAACCCGCGGAGTTCTTGATTGCCGCTGAATGGCAGCCTAGATCACGGCAGCATCGGCACAGCTTTGTACTCGATAGATTGAGATTGGACCGCAACGGAAGTCGTATAGGCCAACATTAATACGGATGAAACTGATGACACCTAGTCAAGCTAGAGCGGCGCGCGCGATGCTTAATCTCGATATGAAAACTGTTTGCAGATTGGCGGCAGTTGGAAAGCGGACGCTGACGGAGTTTGAATCAGGATTTCGCACGATAAGCGACACAACAAAAGTCAAGATTAAGGCATTCTATATCTCAAGAGGGATCGAATTTGTAGAAACTGCGGATCATAGTCAAGTAGTAAGCCTCAACAGTTTCGACGCATACGATTTAGATAATTTGGATTCGATACGAGATAAAGATGAGTATATCGATCTTTTTGGAGCGCGCGAGATTGACGATGCATTTCGGTCAATAGAGGACACTTTGGATAAATTAAGCCGGGATCTTTTCTTTTCACGAAAACTATTAAATGAAATCATGTCAAAGGAAAACATTAATCAAAAGCAATTAGCTTTGATTCTAGAATGTTCACCCGCATTCATTAGCTCAATAATAGTTGGAGAAAAGCTAATCCCCGCTTCGATGGTTGAAAAATTACACAGATTCTATCGTAATTCAAAGATCGATATGAAAATCGCAATTACGTGCGAAAAAAAACTAGGTGCGAGTATATTGGCTATTACAAAATTGATTACGGCTGCAAAGAATGAATTGAATGCATTATCTCGCGGCGGAATATAGCGTTCCGGTAATAATTAATAAACCGGCATAGCACGTAACCCCTAGGCTCAGGGCCAACAAAATTGGAATGATCTATGATTGAACGAACCCGCTGACGCGGGAGAGCTGCGGGGTTTGTGACGGGAGCTCCTGCTGGGAGGGTTTGGGTGTTGCAGCCCCCCACCCAGCAGGAGTTCCCGATGACGCAAGCCAAGCCGATGAGCGCCCTTCGTCGCCGTATGATCGACGACATGACGCTCTGGAACCTATCGCCGGCTACCCAGCGGTCTTATCTGCATGCCGTGACGAAGTTCAGCCGTCATTTCGGCTGTCCGCCGGACCGGCTGGGGCTTGAGGATGTCCGCTCGTTCCAGGTGCATCTGGTCTCGCAGGGGATATCCTGGCCGGCCCTGAACCAGATCGTTTGCGCGTTGCGGTTCTTCTACGGCGTGACGCTGGACCGCGCCGAGATCCCAGAGCGGATCGTTTATGCGCGCACGCCGCGCAAGCTGCCCTCGATCCTGAGCGCCGATGAGGTCGTGCGCTTTCTGGAAGCCGTGCCGTCGTTGAAGACACGGGTGGCGCTGACCACGGCCTATGCCGCGGGCTTGCGCGCCTCGGAGGCGGTGAGCCTGCAGGTGGCCGATATCGACAGCGACCGGATGGTGCTGCAGGTTCGACATGGCAAGGGCGCCAAGGACCGCACCGTGATGCTGTCGGCGGCGCTGCTGACCATCCTGCGCAGCTATTGGAGATTGGCGCGCCCGACGCCATGGCTGTTCCCGGGCCGCAGCCCGGACAAGCCGATCGACGTCCAGGTTCTGCACGCCGCCTGCCGCTCGGCGGCCAAGGCTGCAGGGCTAACCAAGCGGGTCAGCGTCCACACGCTACGCCACAGCTTCGCCACCCATCTCCTGGAGAGCGGAACAGACATCCGGATCATCCAGGTGCTGCTGGGCCATAGCAATCTGTCGACGACGGCACGCTACACCCATGTGGCGCCCTCGACGATCGCCAGGACGCAAAGCCCACTGGACCGCCTCGACCTGGCCGTCACGCCGCCCGCCTGAGCTGCGCATATGCGCCCCGTTCTGGAAGTGACGGATATCTTCCGCCGCCACGGCCCTGCCTATCGCCGCGATCGGCAGGGTTCGCTCGGCCGTGTCGAGACGCGCGTCGTGCGCGCCGTCGAGCTGTGCCGCACGGCTGAGCTCGGTGGCCATCTCGAAGCCTGCGGCGATTGCATACCCGCATCGCCTACAATAGCTGGACGGTCGTGAACAACCTGCAAGCGCCGGCGCTGGTTGGGGTTTTCTGCGGTTTCAAGTATTCGATTTCGCAAGGGTTTGGGGCTTTGGTGCGCAAAAGCTTGCGATTTCGTCGGGCGTCCGGGTTAGAGGTTTTCGGCGTTTGCGAAG
>NZ_JBFTZN010000466.1:0-2728 GCF_056406775.1 Allobosea sp. P1_A7 | reverse complement strand
GCCCGATTGGCAATCGCGAGGCTTTGCCGGGCGCGGTGCCCGATCTCGGCGATATTGGCCGACATCTCTTCTGTGGCGGCCGCCGTCTGGATCGCCTTTTCGCGCACGAGGGCGGAGGCGTGGGCGAGGCTACCAATCTGATTCTTGATGAAGGTGGTGGCTTCGGTCGTCTCGAACGAGGTCGAGACGAACTGCTCGACCGCGCCGCTGATCGTCGTATCGAGCTGACCGATGCGGGACTTCATCAGTGCAGCGGCGTTGTCGAGGGCCTGTCCGCGCCGTTCGGCCTCGCCAGCCTCGATCTGCTGATCGATCGTGATCGCGGTATTGATGTCGTAGGTCAGGATCCGCTCGATGATGTAGAGATCGCGGCCCACCTTCTTCGGCGACAGGACAAGGCGCCAACGGCTGGCGACCGAGATCGCCTGGTACAATGCGAAGGCGATCGAGACCCGCGGGCGTGGACCGACCTTGGCCACGCGCTCCAGCACACATAAGCGCTCGATCGAATTGCAATAGGCTTCGCCGAACTCTCCATCGAACAGCTGCTTGAAATGTGCGGCTTCGGCCGGATAGAGCGTTTCGGCGACGGGCTCTACCGTGCTGCGCAGGGGCGCATGGATCACGAAGGCACGSGCAAAATCCTTGGCAACGAGGCCCTCAATCACGCGGTCCACAATGGAGCGATAGCTTCGCAGGCGCTCGCGCTGGGCCTCGTCGAAGCCGATGGCGCGCAGGCGCCGCTGGATTTGATCAGAGATGGTCGACACCGACACGTTCATGATCCCGAGCAAAGCTTCGATAGCGATCAGCAAAGCTGTGATCTCCGGCGTTAACATTCTGCGAATGCAGGCCGTTCTCGCGCGCGTTTTCGTACGCGTGTGTTTGTTGCAGTGCAGCGTTGATGCTTGGCGAAAACAGCACTCAAAGTCCGCAAAATCGCCGCTTCATCTTGTTGCCATCGCGCTTGACCGCGCAAAATCCCGGGTCCACATTCCGTTTCGAGCTGTTCCAAGAAAAAACTGCCTGATGAGGCTAGAGGTTTCGCGAACGGCTCCGGCTCCGGATTTCAGTGGCTGGGAGGGTCACTGGCCGGGCGCCGGACGTAGGGTCCCAGGAGATGTGCTCATGGCCACGGTTTCGTTGACGGTGAACGGCAAGGCCGTCACCGCGAATGTTGATCCTCGCACTCTGCTGGTGCAGCTCCTGCGCGAGAACCTACGACTGACCGGTACGCATGTCGGCTGCGACACCAGCCAGTGCGGTGCCTGTGTCGTCCATCTCGACGGCAAAGCCGTGAAGTCCTGTACGACGCTTGCTCTTTCGGTCGATGGCGCCACGGTGACGACGATCGAAGGGCTCGCCGTGAACGGCGTGCTGCATCCGATGCAGGAGGCATTTCGCGAGCATCACGGCCTGCAATGCGGCTACTGCACTCCAGGCATGATCATGGCTGCGGTCGATATGGTGAGCCGTCGTGGCCATTCGCTCGATGAAGCGACGATCCGTGATGATCTCGATGGCAATATCTGTCGGTGCACGGGCTACCACAACATCGTCAAGGCGATCGCTGCCGGGGCGGAGGCGATGGGCAAGGCGGCGACGCCGACGCGCAAGGCTGCCGAGTGACGCCTTCGGCCGGCGCGCTCCCGCGCAGGCCGGTTCTCAAGCCATGAGGCGTCCGCCAGAGGCGCTGTGCGAGGAGGGAACACCATGTCCGCAACCGGAATCGGCGCCGCTGTCCGCCGCAAGGAAGATCACCGTTTCATCACCGGCCAGGGCCGCTACACCGACGACATCAACAGGCCGGGCCAGACCTACGCCTATTTCCTGCGTTCGCCGCATGCCCATGCCACGCTCAACAGGATCGACGCCAAGGCCGCGGCGACGATGCCGGGCGTGCTTGGGATCTATACAGGCGAGGATCTTGCCGCCGATAAGATCGGTGGGCTGATCTGCGGCTGGATGATCCATAACAAGGACGGTTCGCCGATGCGGGCCAGCCCGCACCCGGCGCTGGCGCAGGGCAAGGTCCGCTATGTCGGCGACCATGTCGCGGTCGTGGTGGCCGAGACGCTGGCGCAGGCCAGGGACGCGGCTGAGGCGATCGGCGTCGATTACGGCGTGCTGCCGGCGGTGGTCGACACGGCGAGTGCTGCGAGTTCGAAGACCCAGGTCCATGCCGAGTCTGCCGACAACACGGTCTTTAACTGGCATCTCGGCGACAAGGCTGCGACCGAAAAGGCGTTCAAGGCGGCCAAGCACGTCACGAAGCTCGACCTCGTCAATAACCGCCTGGTGCCGAACCCGATGGAGCCGCGCGCGGCCGTCGGCGATTACGACCAGGGCGAGGGCGCCTTCACGCTCTACACAACGAGCCAGAACCCGCATGTTGCGCGGCTCGTCCTTTCCGCCTTCATCGGCATTGCGCCGGAGAACAAGCTGCGTGTCGTCGCGCCGGATGTCGGCGGCGGCTTCGGCTCCAAGATCTTCATCTATGCCGAGGAGACGGTTTGCGTCTGGGCTGCGAAGAAGGTGGGCCGGCCGGTGAAATGGACCTCGGACCGTACCGAGGCCTTCCTCTCCGATGCGCATGGGCGCGACCATGTCACCCATGCCGAGCTCGCGACCGACGCTGATGGCAAGATGATCGGCATGCGGGTGAAGACGACGGCCAATCTCGGTGCCTACCTTTCGACCTTTTCGTCCTCGGTGCCGACCTATCTCT
>NZ_JBFTZN010000465.1:0-4633 GCF_056406775.1 Allobosea sp. P1_A7 | reverse complement strand
CATGAGTATCGTCAGCACTGTGTTGATGATCATCATTAAGCCCTGACACGGCGACCTCCTCGTCTGAGAGGCGAGATCATCCAGACTTGGATCCAGCCGCGGAAGGTGGCGCGCTCGCACCAGGTACGATCGTTGGAGGGGCGGTCTCCCGCTCTCCAACAATGCCGCCCCCCTCCAGCCACTGGTGCAGGGTCCACCCGGTCAGATGTATCGACCGGCAGGTTCAGGTTCGTAAAGACGGACGGCCGTCCGTCGTCATAGGCAATCGTAACGGCGCCATCCGGGCCGCTCGTCGTCACCGATGAAATCATGTCACAGCTCCGCCGCAAGAAGGGCCGTATAGCCGGCATAGATCGACTCCGGCGCTGCGGGCGAAGCGGCGGCTCTAGAGACTTTGACAGCAGCGACGCGCAACCAAGTTTTCGACGCCGCCGCAGGACACATGTCGATGCCCAATCCGCTGACGAAAGCTCTTCGCGATATCTGGAAGCTGCTCTCTTCAGCGCTTCAATATTTCCGCTCGCCCAGGCCGCGTCATGCCAAGTGGTATGAGTACAATCCCCCGCTCTTCAAAGAGGTCAGGGACGCCAACGGCAATGTCATGCGCCCCCTTCAAGACGGAACGCCGGCATTGGAACGGGAATTGGTAATACCGAGAGATAGTCGAGGCCGATGAAGAAGCGGATGAGCGCGCGGCAGACCGCTGGTAGACTAGACAACCACTAGACGGCCCTCAGCGCCTGCGGAGACAACTGAAGAACCGCCCGTACATCCGGGTTCGAGTTGAGGAATGCCACCAGCTTGTCGACGGGGTCAGCCTGCGGCGGCGGGGGCGGCGGCACGTAGGCAGACGGCTCGCCCCACGCGAGCATTGCGACCCACTCTTCCGGCGTATCAACCGCTGAAATCAAAACGGCTGCGGCCTCCTCAGTCATGAGAATAGCCGCGGAGTTGCCGTCATTGGCGTACGCCGCTGAAATGATCGTGTAYGTCATCCCTTGATCTCCTCGATCACAAGCGTCGCGCGCTGAGCCCCGCCGAGAAAACCCTGGACCGGCTGCCCGTTGAGAGCGATATTACCGGAGTTCGCTCCTACCCGGATAGTAATGGTCTGCGAGGAGGTGGAACCGGGCGTGAACTCGTACTCGAGGGTCACACCATATCCATTAGACGCGGAAGCTCCGGTCACGGTGTCGGCCGTTACCGCGTTCGCGGCGCCGTTTGCGAACATCGCGGTGGTCATCCAAGGCCCCGCCGTCGCTGGAGAAAGCGTCCCGCGGAATCTGGCCCGGAGCTTGTTAGTTGTTGAGGTCGGGGTGATCACAACGGACAGGATCTGCGTTCCCTCACCAACCTGCGGTATCGTGTCGTCAATTGGGATAGTGGCGGTTAGGGCCGCATTGGTCGTATATTCGGCATACACGGAGTTCACGACCGATCCCGTCGCGGCGACTGCGGATGACGAAAGCTGACCGCCCGAGAGCGTCAGGCCGGCGCCGATAGAGATTTCCTCCGTGTCCCCGCTCCCCGCCGTCGTGCGCCCGAGCAGGCGCGACGTGGCGATATTCTGCATCTTGGCGAAGGTGACGGCGCCGTTGACGATGTCGGCGGTTTGAACGCCCGTTGACGCGATGGAGCTCAACCGTGGGCTCATCGGCTGGTAGAAGAGGCTCCCATCCCCGTACGTCACCAGCGATGTCGCCCCGCCGCCGCCGATCGTGCGCTTGGCGAAAGTGTTTGTGCCGGTCTGCTCAACAGCGCCTGGCGACGTATCAAGTGTCGCAAGCGAGTCGATCTTTGTTGGCCGGTTCTGGATATTGGCCCAGTCGGTCGAGCCGGTCGGAAGATCGGCAAGGAGCGTGCGGACGAACGCGCCTGTCGTCTGGTTCTGGAGCACGAGAGCATAGGTGCCCAGCGCCGGGGCCGCTTCCTCGCCAACCGGGCGATAGTCCGCCGTGAACAGGTACGTGCCGGCGGTCTTCGTGACGGCGATGGGCGCCGTTGCCTGCACCTGGGCAGGGAAACGGGGGAGGATGCGCAAGCGCATGGCGGGGCGTGGCATTAGCGAAAACCTCCCTCGAGCACGGGTAATTCAGCGATGACGGGCTCAGCGACGAAGCCCGTGACGCTATCGGTGAAGCGGATATTGACGGTGTAGGAGCCGGCGCAGAGGCAGCGCATCGCGGCGGCCGGGAATGAGAATTCAAAGCCATTGCCGGTCAGGGCGAGTTTGCCGTCAGCGGTTGAGCCGAACAGGCGCCGGCAGCCGTTTTGATCGACCACCTCCATTTCGATCAGGTAGGTCGCGAGCGGCCATGCCRTGCCGGTGTCGTCGTCGGTGACTGAGATGGCTTGCGCCCAGTCAGCGGCGTTGGGCGCGGGTTCGAAGGTGCGTGCCGCCCGCCAGGCGGTTCGCCGCCGAGTTGCCCATCGTGTCGAGGCCGAAGGGCGCGCGCCCGCGCCAGTCAGGCAGGCCGAGCGTCTTGCCCGCGGCATAGTCGACGGCGCCGCTCACACCGCGCCCGCCAGCGACCGGGCACACGGTGTTGTCCAGCCGGCTCCACAACCAGATGAAGAGGGCTTCCGTGTCTGCGTTCGCGCGCTCCGTCGCCCCTGACGCCGCATTGCCGATGGTCAGCGCGTTGAGCCGGACGAAGCCCGAAATCTGCCCCGGCTCGAACGACCATTTCGGGTCGCCGGTCTTGAAGCGTTCGCTATCGGGCACCGTGCCACCGCCCCCGGAGGAGGCCGGCGCCGGGTTGGCGATGCCGTCGTCGTTCCAGAGCAGCACGCCGGCTGCGGAGCGCACCTCCTCCTTGTAGCTCCCGTATGGCAGATAGACCCGCGGCCAGCGGCCGTAGGCATCCGAGGGGATGAAATCGGGATAGGCCGGCAGTGGCACCGAGAGCGCATCATCGGCATAGGCGATGAGAGGCGTCGTCGTGCCCGCGAGGAAGAAGCGCAACTGCGCGCCGGCCACCGCATTGCCGTTGAGATCGAGCACCGTCTGTCGCGACAGGGGCCAGGAAAAGGCTGCCATGTGGCATGTCTCCAAAGGAAAAGGCCGCCCCGGTGTGGAGCGGCCTGCGTGTTGGTTGCGAGACGATCGCTCGGGATGAGGACCTGGTGTTCACGTGGCTGTCGTTGGCGGCCGGCCAGATCAACGAGGCCGGTTTGGCTGATTGGCTCCGCCCTCGGTTGGTCTACGAGACGACAGAGACCTCAGTCACCAGCGCCCCGTGAGCCCCCGACCCGATCGAAACGATCAAGCAATGGATGGCGATGAGGGGCCTGAGCCAGAAGGATCTGGCCGAGCTCGTCGGGTCTCGGTCCCGGGCCTCGGAAATTCTCAATCGCAAGCGCGCATTGACCCTGGACATGGTCTTCACATTGAACCGGGAATGGCACATTCCGGCCGAGGCCCTGGTCGCCCCCTATCACCTTGCGGCCTGAGCAGCCCTGCTCGCCTGGCTCGCTGACTGCTCCAACACTCGTATGGTCAGCACACCATGCATGAACAGCCGCATTCCCGGCCAAGAAATGCCGTGGACGGACGACGCTCGATCCGGCAGTTTGCCGCGCGATGACAGAGATCATTCCACCAAGGATTCGTGAGCATGCCCGGCGCGAAAAGCGGCTGGAGCCGATAACGCCTGCGCGGCGGGTGTTATGCGGCGTGGTCGGCGGCGCGCTGCTGATCGCGGCCGTCTACATGCTCGGTCTTGCCGTGATAGGCGCGCGCCTCGGCTGGCTWTTCTTCCTGGGTGGGGTGTGGAGCGGCTTTGGCGCTGCCGTGCTTCTCGGCTCAGCGCTGTTTCCGCGCTTCACGCTTGCCCGGAAGCCGGTCGATCCCGGCTGGTAGGCGAGAGCGCATCATCCGCGTATCCGGGCCGGCAACGAGCGCAGCGAGCGTGATGGTGCTCCCGCCGCCGCAAGGGCCAGCGTCTCCGCCTGGCTGAACCAGCCTGTGATTTGGCTACACGTGCCGTGGACACGCGCATGCCCCTGCGGCAGGATCGGGAAAGCTGGGGGGCCGAAATGGTTGCTGACATCATCGCCGGACGGAGCGCGCTCGCCCGCGCGTTCGCGACAATGCGCTTCGTCATGACGAGCGCGGAACATCCCGGCATGCCGGGTTCCCGCCGATGAACCGGAGCCCACAGCCTTCGACCATCGGCAGGACTTCGCCCGCGATGACGCCTTCCAGGCCGCAGCCTCGACCCAGGCGGTCATGGGCGCGGCTTGGTTTTGCGCTGGCCATTCTCCTTGGAATCATTTCGCTGGGCGGCACCGCAGCGTTCGGCGCCATGTTGGCGCTCGGCACGCTGGACGATGTCGGGGTGGAGTGAGATGCGCAACTGGCTTCGGGCCTTCCGGTGCTCCGCAAAGCCCAACCTGAACTGAGATGGCCTCCTGCCGATGAAACGCTCCGCCCTTCGCCGTCTGATCAGCCTCGTCCTCTGCCTTGCCGTGATCGGGGGCGGGATCTGGCTGTTCAGTCCGGTCTTCTCGGGAACCTGGCCGCATAAATGGGTCATGCTTGCTGCGGCCGGCCTGATCGGACTGGGAACCGCCTGGCTCTGGAGCGACTATGCCGAACAGAGAGAGGGCTAGATGTCGAAGCTATGAAGGT
>NZ_JBFTZN010000464.1:0-2744 GCF_056406775.1 Allobosea sp. P1_A7 | reverse complement strand
GCGTAGGGCTGACCATATCCCAGCGCCTGATAGTAGGTGCTAACGCGCTGAAGATAGGGGATCGGCGCATCATGGGCGGGCGCAAACCCAAATATGTCGCTGCGTTCGCCGACCATCGCGGGCGCTCCTGTTCCTGCCGCGGCGCGGCATGGGCCGCACGGTAGAGCAGCGTCGCGAGGCGCTGCAATGCGCGGATACCCGGAATTGGTCGGCCGCCAGTTCCGGCAGCGCTTGACCCTCCATCCGGTGGAGACCCTAGGACGACGCCATGAAGGAAGAACGGCACACGATTGGCGAGCTTGCAAAGCTCAGCGGCGTCTCGGTCAGGCGGATTCGGTTCTATTCGGACAGCGGATTGCTGCCGCCGGCGACGCGAACTTTCAGCAACTACCGTGTGTATTCCGCGGAGGATGTCGCGCGTCTCGATCTGATCCGGGCGCTGCGCGATATCGGGCTGGGCCTCGCAGTCATCCGAAAGTTCCTGTCGAGGCGGCTTTCGCTGACGGACGTTCTGACCATGCGCCTTCGCGCGCTGGAGGCGGAGATCGCCTCGCAGCGCCGTGTCGCCGCCGTCCTGCGCGCGACCTTGAAGTCGCCAGACCCCACCGAAACCGATCTCAGGAGATTATGGACCGTGACGACCCTTTCCAATGCCCAGTCCCGCCTGCTGGTCGAGCGCTTCTACGACGAGGTCGCCGGAGGCGCGCAGATGGACGATGCCTGGAAGCGCCAGATGATCGAGGCCAGCACACCCGAGCTCCCGGACGATCCGACGCCCGCGCAGATCGATGCCTGGGCCGAGCTTACGGTGATCATCACCGATGAAAGCTACATGGCCGAGATGCGGGCGAATGCTGGGGCCATGTCGACCGCTGAGTTCGACCCCGCCGCCTATGCCGAAGCCGCGAACCGGACCCTCGCCAAGGTTCGCGCCGCGATGGACGACAGCGCAAAACCGGATTCCGCATGCGGTGCCGCGATCGCGCGGGAATGGCTTGAAGACTCAGCCCGCGCAATGAACCGCGCTCCCGATCGGGCTTTCCTGGACTGGCATCTCGATCAGTATCGGAAACACCACGCCCGTTCGATCCGCTATCAGCAACTGCTCGCCATCTTGCGCGGCGACGATGCAGGAGGCCCGGCCGGCTCCGAATGGCACTGGATCAATGAAGCGATGAGGCCGCTTCTGGCTCAACCGGAGTGAGATCCGGGACGCGGGGGGCGCCATGCCAGGCATCGGCGGCCCCCGTTCGGAAGGAGAGGTCGCCACCGCTTGGGATCCCGCGCGATGGCATCTGCCTCAGGAGCTTTGCGATATCATTGCGATGTCGCCTTGCGGAACCGAATGGCCCCGAAGATGTGGTCGAGCTCTCTGGTGAAGCTCGTGCTGAAGATAACCGAGTCGGCTTCATTGCGCGGCACCGCCATCGACAGCAAGGTCTCCCTCACTTGCTCGCAATGGGCCCGGAGTTCCGCGAGGGTGACATGGGCCTCTTCTACTGAATCGGCTCCCAGCAGCGCCACCTGTCCGAGGATCACGATCACGGCTGCCTCCAGCGCGGTGATGCTCGCAAGCAGAGCGGTATTCCGTGCCGGGCCGTAAGGATCGACTGCATATCCCATGACGCGTTCCTCCCTCCACTCAAGTTCCGCCCAACGATAGGTTCGGCCACCTGACGAAGCTCCCCGGTTTCAATTGCTGGAGTGATGCCCGTCGCGTGTCCGTATTCGGAAAGGTCTGCGCAGCGAAGTTCAGCGGGCTCCTGGCGGGAACCTCAGGCGCCGTTTTACCCGACAATTCGGCTCGCAAACCTGACATGACGTGTCAGCCTAATGTCAGCTTCAGCGTCGTAGGGTTGCGGGTTGCCGGGCCGAGATGCATGTCCGCTCGCCCCAGACGTGGAACGGCCGCTCAGACTGTCTTCCGCGCAAGGGATGGGAAAGACGAAGGTGCGCGCGGCCTTGCCGTGCGCGGGGACTTTGCTCCTGCCTAGTCATACATCCCGCTCTTGCAGCGATAGCCGACGAAGCAGCTCGCTGTGTCGCGGCTCGGAACCCAGGCGGGATCGGCATATTCATCGAGTTCGCAGAAACTGCGGTCGCGCACGAAGCGGTCATAGGTGTAGCCACCGGTACCGAGCACGATGGCGCCGTTGGCAATGACATCGTGCCGGCTGGCACTGCAGGGCCTGTTGACGGTGGAGGGCCGGGGCTGAGCCAACGCAAGATCCGCGGCCAACATCAGCATCAATGACAGAACGGCTCGGTTCATCGTCGCCTCCGGTGCGAGCGAAGCTACGGCCGCATAGTAACCGCATCGGTTGCGCAACATACCAGTCTTCGCTTGCCGCGCCGAACGGGCGAGGTGGCTGCGTTCCCAGCCGGCAGCTGACGAGGTCGCTCATGCACGTCGCTGCCAGTGCGACAGCGACGTCTCCGCCCGCAGGAGATGGAGATCAAGGCGACGCGCTGGCCTCGACGAGGATTTCTCGCTTGCCGGCGTGGTTGGCGGGGCCGACGATGCCCTCGTTCTCCATGCGCTCCATGATCGAGGCGGCGCGGTTGTAGCCGATCTGCAGGCGGCGCTGGATATAGGAGGTCGAGGCCTTCTTGTCGCGCAGCACGACCGCGACCGCCTGGTCGTAGGGATCCTCGCTCTCGGCCTGGCCCATGCCGCTCTTGTCGAAGACGGCGCCGCCATCCTCGTCATCGCTGCCGGCCTCCTCCTCGGCGGTGACCGCGTC
>NZ_JBFTZN010000463.1:0-2774 GCF_056406775.1 Allobosea sp. P1_A7 | reverse complement strand
ATGCTCCACCGACGCCGCCYGSGCCKCCTGGGCCACCGATGCCGCCAACACCACCGACACCGCCCGGGCCGCCTGGGCCGCCGACGCCACCGATGCCGCCGGGCCCTCCGGGACCACCAACGCCGCCAGCCGGCCCGGGGCCGCCAATGCCGCCAACGCCACCCGGGGCGCCTGGCCGGCCAACGCCGCCTGGGCCTCCCGGTCCGCCAACACCGCCTGGGCGGCCTGGRCCGCCGGGGCGGGCGAGGCCGGGCTTGGAGCCCTGCCCGGGCCGATACCGGTCAGGGTCGGGCCGCCACGGCTTGGTGTTGCCGATGTTGTTCCCGCTGCCGATGGTGTTGCCGCCGCCGATATTGATCTCGTTGCCGATATTGATGTTTCCGCGCCCGGGTGCGCCGGGATAGCCGGGCCGGTAGCCGGGATAACCCGGCCAGCGCGGCGGATAGACCGCGCCGGTGCCCCAGTTCCACGGGTTGTTGTACATCACGGCGCCGACGGCGATGGCCGTCCCGAAGGTCAGGAGCGCGCCCGGKACGGCGGAGGCGACCGGCTCGTAGACGACGCCGGGGTCGTAACTCGGAACATAGATCACCTCCGGTTCCGCCGGCTCGATATAGATGACGTTGCTGGATCCCTCGGTCTTCTGGACGACGGTCTGTTGCGGCGTCGACTTCAGGGCTCCACCCTTTGCCGCCTGGGCTCGGAGATCCTGGATGACGGCCGCGACATCCGTCGGCTGGTAGACGAAGGCGTCGCCGAGATCGCTCGTCCARTCGAGGTTCTCGTTCATCTGCTTGATCAGGTCGGGAAACCGGATCAGCGCCTTGACGCTGGCATCCCAGTTCATGGCGTCGGCTGCCGTGAAGTCGGCCTTCTCGACGGCCGCCTTGTTGCGCTCGATCCAGCGCGCCGCCTGCACGATATCGAGCGGATAGGCCGAGGCCGGCAACAACTGGGCGAGCAGCGGGTCGGGGTAGAGCGCGATCGGCTTCACCAGCGGCTCGATCTCCGCACGGGTGAAGACCGTGTCCGCTGCCTGCGCCGGTGCAGCCTGTGGCGCTGGTGCGGCCTGTTGGGCGAAGGCGGCGCCGAGGCCCGGGAGAATGGCGCTGGCTGGAGCCAGCACCAGCGCCATTGCGGATAGGGCGATCATTCCGTGTCGCATGCCGTCCTCGCGCTCAAATGTCTGCAAACAAGCCGGTCCATCACCGTCCGGCCCCTATCTGAAACGACCCACATTCACGATCTGGACGCGCCGATTGGCTGCTGCGTCCGGGTTCTTCCGGTTCTGCAACTGCTCTTCGCCGAGGCCGACCGAGACAATCCTGGCGGGGGCGATGCCGAATGTGGTGACCAGCGCGTCGCGAACAGCATCGGCCCGCTTCTGGCTCAGCGTCAGGTTGGACTTGCGGTCGCCGACCGCATCGGTGTGGCCGACGATGAGGAACTTGTATTCCCGCAAGGTCGGGTGAAGCAGGGAGTCGGCGATCACGCCGACCGTGCGGAATGATGCAGGGCGGATCACCGCCGAGCCGGTCCGGAACTGGATCTCGACCGTAAACTGCGAGAGATTGTCCAGTTCCTGCGAGAGAGGCTCGCGCAGCGAGGCATCCGGCCCGCGGTTGGCGGCGACACTGTCGACGGCCCGGCGCCGGAGCGCGGCGACGTCGATGGATTTCGACTGGTCGAGGACGTTCAGCGTCTCGATCAGTTGCGTGTCGTTGAGCCGCTCCTGGGCGTGCACGGTTGCGGGGGCGAGGGCGATTGCCGCGCAAAAGACGAGGGCGATGGGCTTCATCGGGTGCATTGTCCCTTCAGTTCCAGCCGGCATCGACGATGGCCTGCTTGCAGCCGCTGCTGACGACCTTGGACGCGGTCAGCAGGCACTGCAGCCTGTAGCCGTCATGGGGCTGCACGCCGCTGCAATATTGACCAAGGTCGCGCTCGCAGACCTTGACTGCGGCAGCCTGGGCATTGGCCCGCTTCGCGAGCGACTGGAAGACTTCGGCCGAAGCGGCCTTGCAGCCCACCGATAGCCGCGCCTGGTTCCGATCAAGGCACGTTTTGACGGCGCCGCCGCCAAGCGAAACCTTCGAGCAAAGCTTGTCGATGTCCGAACCGCAGGACTTCGCCAGCCGATCATAGGCTTCGGCGAAGGTGAGCGTCTGGGCGGAACCGGCCAGTGGGATGACCAGGCTAGTTAGCAGGCAGGTTGCGGCGAGGGCTCTGCGTAGACTCACGATCGTCTCCCTGTGTTCGGTCGGTAATCCCTTGCGCTCTCTTTTCTGCCCGCCCTAGGGGGAGGTCAGAAAAGAGAGCGTATCCGAAGGTTCCAGCCAATCAAGCGGTCAGGCGATTTCAGCGAGACCGGCGTTCTTGGCGCCGGAAAACGCCAGGGGGATGAGTTGATCGATCAGGGCGAGCGCGAAGACATCTCGAGCGCCGGCATTAGAGAATGTCGGCAGCTTCCGAGTTTCGTCGTGACAGGGGGCGAACAGAGGCCGCGCTTGTGGCGCGGTCGGATGAAGGGAGAAACAGCCCGGCGCATGGGCCGGGCTGTTTGCAGATCCAGAGTGTCCGGCTCAGAACTTGTAGTTCACGCCGACGCGAACGATCCCGCCGCCGCCGCCGCCACTGGTGGTGGCGGTATAGATTCCGGCCGGGAGCACGCCGCCCGCGGGGTTTTGGAAGACCCGGGTCTGTCGGCCCTCGCCGGTATCGACGTAGAGACCTTCGAGCTTGACCGTCCAGTTATTGGTGAAGGCGTATTCGAC
>NZ_JBFTZN010000462.1:0-2796 GCF_056406775.1 Allobosea sp. P1_A7 | reverse complement strand
ACCGGATCGAGCGATGCTTCAATCGCCTCAAGCACTTCCGCCGCTTCGCCACACGCTACGACCGCAGAACCATCCACTTCACAGGCTTCGTCCACCTCGCCGCAGCAATGATATGGCTACGCTGAATGTCGATCCGCTCTAGGTTATCTTTAATGATAACCTAAAGAATAGTGCGTCGGCCAACAGAGCCCTGCTTTCGATATTTCAAAATTCGAAGCAATTCCGACGTTTCGTGACCGGTGGCCCAAGCAACTTTGTAAGCCGCAGAGGCCCAGTTTCGGTTTGCCGAAATCCGTCGTCGCGGCGCGCTGTTCCCACAGAACACTCGACCGTCCCCAAGCCGCCTCCGGGCGGCATTTTCATATCTGGAGCACTGCGATGACACGTCGCATCAGCGATGAAGGCCTGGCGCTGATCAAGCGTTGGGAAGGCTGCCAGCTGGCCGTCTCAATCGCTGGGTGCGCAACGATGAGCGGTGATTTCTGCGAAACAGCACGCGCCTTCCGGCCTACCGCTCATGCCGTTGCTGCGATGTCTGATCGCGAGAAGACGGACATCCTCAAGCACAACGAACATAGCGAAAGGCAATGGGGATGGAAGCCGTGAACGCGAAACGCGAGATCACCAGCGGTAATCTTTGGTCGATCATCACCACCGTCGTCTCCTCGCTTCTGACGCTCGGGGCGACGCTCGTCGTTCTCTCCTTGGCCTACGGTGATCTGCGCGGCCGACAAGCTTCATGACCTGCGGATTGACGCGCTGGAACGCCAGTTCTCTCAGCGCCTGACCGCGCAATCCGACACCGACAAGCGACTTTCCGCCATCGAGGGCGATATCCGCGTGATCCGCCAAATCCTCGATCCGCAGGGGAAATCGCCTCGCTAAACAGCGGCGTAGGGCAGTATGGACCGCGCGCTTTTCGGAGTACGATAACAGCCATCGGAAGGGCCGATTGAGGCGAGGCATCCAAATGTCACTGGACATCTTGCACGAACTTCCAACTTCGTCAGTTCCGCCCGCATCTGCTCTTGCTGAGCTTCTCCTTTCGCAGCTCTCTGCCCGAGGCCAAACGGTCGTTACAGCTGAATCCTGCTCTGCAGGCTCGCTGGCGCACCTTCTGTCTTCCGTGCAGGGCGCCGCGAACTCGCTCACCGGCGGATTTGTCACCTATCGCAAGTCCGCGAAAGAGCGACTGCTGGGGATCAACCCGGAATTGCTTGCGGAATTTGGCGCGGTTTCTGAAGCGATTGCTCGCGCGATGGCCGTGAACGCCATTGAGCGCAGCGGTGCTGACTTGGCCATCGCTCTGACGGGCGTGACCGGGGTTGAGCCTGATGAAGACGGCAACCCTATTGGACGCGTACATGTAGCCGCCGTCATGGCCGATGGAACGGTGAAGCACCGCCACTGTGAGTTCGGCAAATCGAGCCCAGATGTTCTACTGCACGCCGCGCTTCAGTCCGCGTTGCTTACTGCGCTCGATCTGATCGCCGAGCCGAAACACTAATCGCAGACACCAGCCCTTCCCTTGGCCCTCTGCGAGCAATCCACCCAGGCCTTGGTGCCGGCTTTGGGGCTGACGTTCTTCGGAGGTTCCCTTGCTCCATAAGTGTTTCGACCCCGCTGCTCCGAAAGGGGCAGCGGGTCCTTTGGGCTGCCATGATGCGCTAAAGCAATCCTTGGAACAGATAACGTCCGGCGATTGGATTATGGTCCAATCAGCCGCTTTGCTTGCTGCACCGCCTCCATGCATTCGGCCTCACGACCCGCGCGATCCAACCCCTTAGCCCGATCGAGCGCGGCAGACGCTTCTGCCTTGTTCGCCGTACCGGCCGACCGACCCTTCGCCTGCTCGGCAGCTGTGGATTGGCCTTCAGTCTGGCGACGGACATCTTCAGGCGACGTTGCCTTACCTTGAGCTTCTCGGCTCATAATTGCCGCCGGCGGATGTTGTGCTGCCCCGGCGCCAGACTGGCTTGTACCCGCAACGACCGACGTCGGCCCAGAACCCGCGTCCGTCGCAGCCAATGTCTTTGTGAGGGCTTCGACTTCCCCGGTGCAGGGACCCGCGAATGCTATGCTGGCCTGAACAGCAGATGCGAAACAGGCCACAGAGAAACAGCGTGAGAGTTTCATGATTGGTGCTCCCGTTGCTCAAGGCACGGACAACCGCGACCCAAAAACGCGTAGGCGTTTTCGAATGTTCCGGGCCGGCGCGTCGCTTGAACTTGCTCGACCGGGAACCGAGACCAGCAGCTGCGTTGCCTCGGGCTCTCACCGCCGGGGGCCTTCAGCGTTGAGGCGGCAACCTGGGATCACCGCGGTTCGCACTCCCGGGGTCGGACCGAAACACGGATGGTGGCTGAGCGGYGGCTACGGCGACTGCAAGCATCACTGCAATCATAATCCAAAGCCACGAATCGACGTCGGGCAGCCGAGGCCGTTTCATTTGAGCTCCGCCAAGTTAAGGAACTGAGCCCCGGGAAAGCCATTAACGCCACCTTGTACTTATGTTCCTTATGGGTGTTTGCCGCAATGTCGGGTCGCGTCAGCCGGCCGCTCGGCTTGGTGCTTCTCTTGAAACGGGCCCGTCGCTCCGAAAGGGGTGGCGGGCTTCTCTTTTGGGCCGGTAGGAGTCAAGCAAAAGCGCCCGCCGCCGATCGCTTTGGGTGATTATCCGACAAGCCTCTGCGCCACGCTGCGCGATAATGAGTTCCCGCCAGGGGGCTGGCTTCTCTGCGAAGTCGGCGCTGAGCCGCTTCATGATCGGGTCGGATGGAGAGGCGTCTCAATCTT
>NZ_JBFTZN010000461.1:0-2799 GCF_056406775.1 Allobosea sp. P1_A7 | reverse complement strand
GGAGATAGGTCGCGGTGACGATGTAGCCGAACCCGGCCAGCCCATAGATCACGATCAGCCGCAGGGGAGCGAGCAACTGCGCACTATGGGCTTGCCCATGCGCCGACAGCGGCTGGGGCGCCACCGCCGGTGCCCGGTCGCTGCGCCGCTGCAGGATCAGGGCAGCAGCCGCGAGAGCCGCTGCCGCTATGGCAAGGGTGAGCCAGATCGCCCGGCTCGACAATGCGTTGAGATGCGCAAGGGCGATCAACTCCGCCGACACCACGATGCCGATGCCGACGCCGGCGAAGAGGGCGGGCGCTCCCTGATGGTGCTTGCGATCGTGAATCAGCCAATGCGAGGCGGCCACCATGGCAAACGCGCTTGAGATGCCGGCAAGGCCGCGCACGGTGACGATCGCCCATTCCGGCAATGGCAGGGCGAGCGCGCCGAGCAGGGCGACGGTTGAAACGACGGCGAGAGCGCAAAGCCTCCGGCTCGGGATGCCGGTCAGGACCGCGCTCAGCAATGCGCCGGCCAGATATCCGGCATAATTGGCTGCGGCTGCATAGGAGCCTGCCTGTACGGAGATGGCGTGATCGGAAATCATCAGCGGATAGAGGCCGGTGAAGGCGAACCGGCCAAAGCCCATGCCGATGACGAGCACGAGCGCGGCCGCGATCGTGGCCTCTCGTTCATGGGCTCCCGGCATCGGCCCGAACCTCGATGGCCCCAACCTCGATGTCGGAGAAACCGGCAAGCAGGTCGCGGAATGCGGTGAAGGCGGGCGTCGAAAATCCCGGCCGGCAGGCAAGATAGGTATCGACCCGCATCAACGCCTTCTCCTCGACGGCGCCTGTATGGCGCAGGAGATCGAGCACGGAGCGGGGCATGATGCTGAAGCAGGAGCCTGCGGCCGTGCAGGCGAACATGGCGTGATAGGAGCGGACCTCATGGATGGAGAAACGCCCCTTCACCGTGCCGAAGCCGGTCAGCCATTCCTCGGCGAGCATGCGGTAGGTGCAGCCCGGCGCAAAGGCGGCGAGCGCCTTGGGCTTGAGGTCTGCTACGTGCCGTACCTCGGGATGCCCCGGCGGAAGCACGAGCACGAGGTCCTCGCGGAAGACCGGCACCGTGTCGAGATCCTGCGGGCCTAGCCACCACTCGCCCGATGGGACAGCGATCAGTGCGGCATCGATGCGATGGGCGAGGAGAGAGTCGATCAGCTGCCGGGTCGGCGCCGTCGACACATCGATCGTGACCTCGGGCCAGCGTTGGTTGAAGCGGGCCAGCGGCACGGGCAGCCGGCTTGCGACGGTGCATTCCATCGAGCCGATGCGCAGCACGCCGGCCGGCCCCGCCGGATTGACGACCTGAATGGCTTCATCGGCCAGATTCAGGATCCGGTCGGCGTAGTCGAGATAGGTCCGGCCTGCTGCGGTCAGTGTCATGCCCTTCCGCTCGCGCAGGAACAGCGGCACGCCGACCGCCTCCTCGATCTGCTGGATGCGGGTCGTGACATTCGAAGGCACACGCCCAAGCAGCTCCGCGGCGCGGGTGATGCTCTGCTCCCTGGCGACGGTCCGGAAGACCGCAAGCGCGGCGAAATCCATTTAAATTCTCCATTGAGAAATCAATTTGAATCTGTATTCTCTTTTTGAGAATTCAAGTCAACGATGTTGCGGAGCGCAGGAGGCCGGGATGTTGAGCAAGCTGGGCGTTGAGGTGCCGATCGTGCAGGCGCCGATGGCGGGTGTTTCGACCCCCGCCCTTGCCGCCGCCGTGTCCAATGCGGGCGGGCTCGGCTCGATCGGTGTCGGCGCGACGGATGCCGCAGGCGCCCGTGCGATGATCGCGGATCTGAAGGCGCGGACCGGGCGCGCGTTCAACGTCAATGTCTTCGTGCACGGCCCGGCTAAGCCGGATCCGGAGCGCGAGGCGGCGTGGCTGCACTGGCTGTCGCCGCTCTTTTCGGAGTTTGGCGCCGTGCCTCCGGCGGCGCTGCGCACGATCTACAAGAGCTTTGCCGATGATGCCGACATGCTTTCGATGCTCGTCGAGGCGAGGCCGCCAGTCGTCAGTTTCCATTTCGGCCTGCCGTCGCCGCAAGCCATTCAGCGCTTGAAGGGGGCGGGCACCACACTCTTCGCCACGGCGACCAATCTCGAAGAGGCAAGGCAGATCGAGGCCGCCGGAATCGATGCGATCGTGGCACAGGGCATCGAGGCCGGCGGGCATCGCGGCGTGTTCGATCCGGCGGCTTCGGATGACGCCCTGGGAACCGTCGCCCTGACACGGCTTCTCGTGGCGGACAGCACGCTGCCGGTCATCGCAGCCGGCGGCATCATGGATGGGGCCGGCATTGCTGCCGCACTCGACCTCGGTGCTGTCGCCGCTCAGCTCGGCACGGCGTTCATCGCCTGTCCGGAATCGTCTGCTGATGATGCCTATCGTGCGGCGCTCGCGGGCCGCGGCGCCTATCACACCCGGCTGACAGCGCTGATCTCGGGCCGGCCGGCGCGCTGCCTCGCCAATCGCTTCACGGACCTCCATCAAAGCGTGGCTGACCGGCAGCCGCCGGATTACCCGATCGCCTATGACGCAGGAAAGGCCCTCCATGCCGCCGCAAAGGCCAAGGGCGAGCACGGCTTCGGCGCCCAATGGGCCGGGCAGGGCGCTCCGCTCGCCCGCGCCATGCCGGCGGCCGAACTCGTCGCCACATTGCTGCGCGAGCTGAAGGCCGCCTCCGAAGCGGGGCGATGACAGGCCGCTGACATCTGCTGTCGCTCGGCATTCTCAGAGTGCCGCGACCGTCCACCC
>NZ_JBFTZN010000460.1:0-2810 GCF_056406775.1 Allobosea sp. P1_A7 | reverse complement strand
TGTGTCCGGGGCGGGTTGAGCTTCATTGAGTGATGAAGCGATCCTCGAACATGATCGCGAACTGGGACTTGGCTTCGGTCCATTCGCGTGGGGGCATTTTCCACTCGGCCGCGGCATCGCGCAAGACGAGATAGATCAGCTTGGTTGCGGCTTCGTCGGTCGGAAAATGGCCTCGGATTTTGACCGCTCGCCGGAGCTTTGCGTTCAAGGCTTCGATCGCATTTGTTGTGTAGACGATTTTGCGGACGGCCTCGGGGAACGCGAAGAAYGGGATGACGCGATCCCAGTTSCGGCGCCAGGCCTGGGCTATTGCCGGGTATTTTCGCCCCCAGAAGCCGGCATCGAAGGCCTCGAGCGCGGCTTTGCCGGCCTCGGCGTCTGTGGCCCGGTAGATCATGCGCAGCGCGGGCACGACGGGYTTTCGATCCTTCCAGGAGACGAATTCCAGSGAGTGCCGGATCAGRTGCACGATGGGGTCGTTGAGAAAGCCGAGTTTTGGCGGGGATGTTGAGCAAGCGCCCGACGRCATCGGCCACTGCCGTTTGCGGCGTGTCAGGCTGGGTATGGTCTGGCGTGGGCGCCGGCACGGAACTCGGCGAAAGGTTCGGGCGAGAGCCCGGCAATGGCGGCCAGAAGGGCGGCAGCGAGCCGCTTGAGGTTGATCGCCGCCGCGGTCAGGAAAGCCTGGATGCGCATGTTGTCGAGGCCGCGCCGAACGGCGCGCGCAAGACCGTGCCAGGTCTTGGCCTCGCCGTGGACGCCCTCGACGCGCCAGCGATGCCGTTGATAGAGGCGTTTCTCCCGCTTTCCCCATTGGAGCCGCTTGCGCCGGGCCCGCAGCAGAGACGGGTGGTTGACATTGAAGACGACGACACGGGCATGGCGCGAGGGGCTGACACARCGCGCCCGTAGCGGGCAAGGGCCGCAATCTCTGGCACTGGCGTGAAAATACTGGAACGCCCCGCGATGGAGTTTGCCCTTGGGGCGCAGGATCTTGCCACGCGGGCAGCGGGCCAGATTATGCAAGGCATCGAATTTGAACCGCCGCGTGGGAATGACCTTRCCTGGKGGTGGTTCGGCCTTGGCCGGAACGATCCCCTCGATCTGGCGATCCTCCAGGGCCCGGAAGACCTTCGCATAGGCGTATCCGGCGTCCATCGTCGCGATCGTCATCGCCCTRCCGGCTGTCGYGGCCACCGCATCGAGGCGCTCGGCGACCGCCATGCCCTCGTTCTSCTCRCCSGTCGCGACTTCGACGTCGACAATGACGCCAGCGATATCGTCSACGGCAGTATGTTGCTTATAGGCCGGCTCGAGCCGGCGGTTCCGGCCGTTGGTCGCCATGGTGGCGTCGGGATCGGTCACGCACACCTTCTTGAACTTGCCACTCTGTCGGCTCTCGCGAAGGGCSTCGTCGTCGCTGTTTGCCTCCGCGACAGCTTCGACATGGCGGACGGCGAGTGCATCCCAACTGACATGGGCSCGGATCAGCGAGGCGTCGAGATGGACGACTTCGCCGGTTGCGATCCTGGCTGCAATGCAAGCCTGGACCGAGCGTTCGAARATCCGGCGGAAGCGTTCTGCGCCCCARCGCTGGCGAATGCGCGTCAATGACGAGTGGTCGGGCAGCGGTTCATGAAGGCCGTAGCCGACGAACCAGCGGATCGCGATGTTGACCGCAGCCTCGCGCATCAGGCGACGGTCATGAACGATGCCGAGCAGGAACCCCGCCAGCATCAGGCGGACAGCAACTTCAGGGTCGATGCCCGGCCGGCCATTGTCGAGGCAGTACAGATCGGAGAGCYCGTTTCGGAGCCAGGAAAGATCGAGCACGCCGTCAACCCGGACCAGAATATGTTCGTCAGGAATAAGCTGGCGGAGCGTGCCCGAAATGAACAGCTCCAGTTGGTCCCGTTCCTTGCGACCCAGCATGCCGGCCCCCAATCCCGATCAGGATCAAGAGAATCACGCGAAGGCAGGTTTTTCAACGACCCCACGATGCAGGTCTGGACGATCGCTTGCGGAAAGACSGCGTTGATCGCCTCGGGGAAGCCTTTCAGCCCGTCGACGACGGCGATGAGGACATCCTCGACGCCGCGGTTTTTCAGCTCATTCATCACCCGCAACCAGAACTTGGCGCCCTCGGTCGTCTCGATCCAGATGCCGAGGATGTCCTTMGTGCCGTCGGCCTGGACGCCGAGCGCGAGGTAGACGGCTTTGTTGCGGACAAGGCCCTCGTCCCGGATCTTAACCCGCATCGCGTCGAAGAAGATCAGCGGGTAGCTCGYCTCCAGCGGCCGGTTCTGCCACTCCGTCACCGTCTCCAGCACCGCGTCGGTCACCGTCGAGATCAGATCCGGCGAGACGTCGAGGCCGTAGATCTCAAGCAGATGGCCCTGGATCTCCCKGACGCTCATACCGCGGGCGTACATCGAGATGATCTTCGCGTCGAAACCGGGAAAYCGACGCTGGTACTTGGCGATCARCTGGGGATCGAACGTCCCCTCGCGATCACGCGGAATCCGGAGYTCCAGCTTCGAGCTCTCRCCCAGCACCGTCTTCTTCGAATAGCCGTTGCGGCGATTGGGCTTTCCGGCAGCCGCCTCGCCGTCGAGGTGATCGTCCAGTTCCGCCGACAAGACCCGGTTCGCCAGGGCCTTCTTCAGCTCATCGACMAGCCCRTCCTTGGCGAAAACATCGCGCGGATCACGTCCCGCAAGCAACTGATCCAGTGTGTCCTTCTTGATGACCATGAGCGCCCTCCATCGGCGTCACTATGGCCCCGGACACAAAATACCGGACAGTCCCTG
>NZ_JBFTZN010000459.1:0-2835 GCF_056406775.1 Allobosea sp. P1_A7 | reverse complement strand
GCTGTCCCCGCTCCCCGGCCTGACGCTCGAAGCCCGCAGGGTGTGACTGAACGAAATCCGCCAGTCCCGACAGCCTGGCGACCGCCAGCAACTCTGCATCGGTCGCGTCAGGCTTCGAAAGCCGCAAGTTCTGCCGCAAGCTACCGTTGAAGACGTGCGTATCATGCGCCACGACATTGACCGCCGCACGGATCTCCTGGGGGTGATATTGGCGGATATCGACACCATCAATCAGCAATTCGCCGGCATCGAGCTCGTAAAGGCGCCCGAGAAGTCGGCCAATCGTGGTCTTTCCGGCGCCAATGCGGCCGAGAATGGCAACCCGCTCGCCCGGACTGATCTTGATACTGAATCCGTTGAGGACCGGGCGTGTCTGCCCCGCATATGTGAAGCTTGCACCGCGAAACTCGACATCACCGCGCTCCACCGGCCGCGCGACGAGCATCCGCTTGTCGCTTCGCTCGTCAGGCAGTTTCATGATGGCGCTGAGGCTGTGATAGGCGCTGACCGCCTGGCGAACGCGGGACAGCATCAAGGCAATCTGGCCCAGCGGCGCAACCGCACGACTGCCGAGCATCGCTGCAGCGATGATCCCGCCGGTCGTGATCATGTTTAGATCGAAGAGATAGGCCCCGACCACGATCGTGGCGATCGGCACCATGTTCTGGAGCAGATACGACAGATTGGCCGCGAAGGCCGAGTAGCTCTTGATCCGATGCGTTGTATTCGTCGCGACAGTGGTGATATCCCGCCAGCGACGCAGGAAGATCCCCTCGGCTCGAACCGCCTTGATCGTCTCCAAGCCTGCGACGATCTCGACCATTAGTGATTGTCGATGCGCGCTCGACTTGTCCGCACGTCCGATTTCGCCAGCGATCAAACGCTGCAAAATGAAGCCTAGCAGTATGAGTCCTGCGATCGCAATGACCGGGAAGATCACCAGATACGGGCTGACTGCGAGGATTACAGTCAGAAAAACGAAGGCAAAGACGAAGTCGACAAAGTAGATGATGGTGTTGGAACCGATGAACTCCCGCAGAAACTCATATTCCGAAAGGCGCTGCACCGTGATGCCAGTAGTCGGCGTATTCGCCTGCAGGGTCGTGTTCATGACCCTCTCGATGAGGAGGCTCGAGATCCGGATATCGAGTTGGCGCGCCATATGATCGACTAGGAAAGCGCGCGCGGAACGCAGCAGCACGTCGAACATCAGCGCAATCGCGGCGCCGATTGCCAGGACCCACAAGGTCGAGATCGCCTTGTTCGGCAGCRCCCGGTCGTAGACGTTCATCGTGAAGAGCGGACCGACGAGCGCTAGCAGGTTGACGAAGCCCGAGGCGAAAAGCACCTCGACATAGCTTCGCCAGTGCGGGCGCAGCGCCGCCAACAGCCAGTTGGAGTCGACATCGAGCGGCGTCTCGCTGTTTGGATCGGCTCCGGCCAGATAAGGAGAGAAGCGCAGGATATCGCCGCCATCGATTGGCGTCAGCGCCTCGACCGAAACGGTCGAAAACGAGCCCACGACGGGTGAATAGATGCGCACCTGCGAATTCTCGTCCACCGATACGATGAGGACGGGCACATCCTGCTTGAGCCAGGCGACCGCGGGAAAGTCTGTTTCGATAGGGGCTCGCACGTCGAAACGTACCCAGTCAGCGCGAAGCCCGATGCGCTCGGCCGCGCGGACGAGATGCTCCGGCGACAGGCCTTCTTCTCCAATCGGAAGCCCTGCCGTCAGAACGGTTGTGGCGGTCGGCCGCTCGAAATGCGCTGCCACCTGGACCAGGCACGCCAGCAGCGGATCCCCGCGCTCATCCGACGGGGCCCGCGACGGGGAAGGAGCCTTTGCGCCCCCCTCAAATGGCGCTTGAATGCCGTGCATGGCAACGCGCCTTTCGGACCGGCCTAGAGCGCCGGAGGCGGAACGATCAGACGTCCCTTGTTGGGCGAATAACGCGGAAGGGTTTCCGCATCGGCGGTGGCGGGAATAGCGGCTTCCGAGCGCGCATAGGCCTCCGCCTGCTTCGGCGCGCGGAGCCCGAAGGCCGAAACCAGTTGCCCGGTCGACGCCAGAATGCGGTATTCTGAAAAGCGCGCCGCCATCTGCGCGGTCTCGTGGAGAACCTTCGCATTGTATCGCGTATTCTGTGCATCAAGAAGATCGAGCAGCGAGCGGCGCCCCACCTGGAACTGATCCGAATAGGCAGCGACGAGCCGATCGCTCACGCTCGCCTGCTGACCGAACACCCCCGACAGTTCGGTCTGGCGTTGACGCCGCTCGAACGACAGTTTCACAGCCTCGCGAACCTCGCGCAGGGTCTGATCGCGGTTATGCTGAGCCTCGGCCACGCGCCGGGTCTGCTCCTGGATCGCGGCCTGGTCGATGCCGCCATTGTAGAGATTCATGCGCATGACCGCGCGTGCCTGAAGATCGGTCGTCCGGCCGGAGACGCCGTCAATGTCCTGCCCGCCACGAGCCCGGCCCTCGAGGAAAACTTCCGGCATCATCTTGCCGCGCGCCTTCTTCACTAGGGCATGTGCAGCGTCGATGTCGGCAGTCGCGATCTGGATACGTGGATTGTTGCGGACCGCAAGCGCTAACCCGCTTTCGATCGACTTGGGCAGCCGCGGCGTCATCGATGGTGGCATGGCGCCGCGCGTGAAAGTCTTTCCGACAAGGCGCTGCAGGCGCACCTTCGCTTCGTTGAGGGCCTGCTTAGCCTCGATAACCCGAGCGCGAGCCGCTATCACCCGCTCCTCTCCCTGCTTCAAATCAGCATCGGTCAAGGAGCCGCTGCTCACATTGCCGCGAATACGCTGTACCGTATCCTGCAG
>NZ_JBFTZN010000458.1:0-2893 GCF_056406775.1 Allobosea sp. P1_A7 | reverse complement strand
GCCTTGGAGCGTGTGCGGGGGCTGGCAACTCACTGCTACAACAACCGGAATATCGGCGCGACTATTGCGAGCGGTTCCTTCCGGACAATCGGCATGATCGTTGCGCCCTGCTCGATCCGCTCGCTCTCGGCTATTGCTTTCGGCCAGCTGGACAACCTGCTCGTCCGGGCTGCCGACGTGCAGCTAAAGGAGCGTCGCAGGCTGGTGCTTCTGGTACGCGAGAGCCMGTTGCACCTCGGTCACTTGCGAACGATGGCGCAGGTGACCGAAATCGGTGCGATCATCGCCCCGCCAGTTCCGGCATTCTATATGAAGCCCAAGTCACTMCGTGACGTAATCGATCATGTCGCCGGCCGGGCAATCGCACTGCTGGGTACCGCGAGCGGCATTGAACTGGCTGAATGGGGTGGCTGAGCCTGCAGCGGCGCTGTCGTCACGGCCGGCATCGCCTCCCGCCCAGCCCGATTCCCACATGTCGAAACCTGGCTCAGCCCGGCTCGCGCCGGCGTTGCTCCTGTTCGTTTGGGCGGGCGGCTTGGACGGTCACCTCCCTCAGCTTCGGCTCACCAGTTGATTATCCACGGGGAACCTTTTTCGGCGCGCGCCATCTGATGAATAGGAAGGAGGATTGCTCATGTCACATGCTCGAACAGGCAACCTCGACGCCGTCCTCACTGCCGACGATATGGAACTGGTTCGGCGGGCCCTCGCGCGTGACCAAGAGGCGTTTCGCACGATCATGCGGACGCATAATCAGAAACTCTACCGAATAGCCCGGGGCGTTATCCCCAATGACAGCGAAGCAGAGGACGTGGTGCAGGAGGCTTATGTCCGGGCCTTCTCCTATCTCGAAAGATATCGCGGAGAGTCGACGCTTGGCACTTGGCTGTCGCGCATCGTGATCAACGAGGCGCTGGGGCGCCTGCGCCGAAACCGGCGGGCGGTCGAGTTTGCGCAATCGAGAGATCCGGGTGTCGATGCGCGGATCATTCAGTTCCCCGGCAGCTCAGGTTGCGACGACCCGGAGCGAGCGATGGCGCAACGTCAGATCCTGCAACTTGTTGAGCGGGCGACCGACAATCTCCCCGACGTCTACCGTTTCGTCTACATGGCACGGGTGATCGAAGGTCTGAGTGTCGAGGAAACGGCGGAGTTGCTCAGCGTAAGGCCGGAGACGGTCAGGACCCGACTGCACAGGGCTCGCCTTCTCCTGCACCAGGAACTGGACGAACAGATCGGGCCCGTCTTGCTCGACGCATTTCCCTTTGCGGGCCGGCGCTGCGATCGCCTGACTACCGCCGTGATGAGGCGGCTCGGTCTTCCGGATTGATGTCCGGGAACGTCTTCGACCGCACATCGCGGCGGGACTCAAGTGAGAACTGGAACATGCCATTGAACCGATGCGTCTATCCGCGTTCGCGCGCGGGGCGGCCCTTTGTTGTGGCTGTTTGCGCCAGAGCAAAGAACCTCGCTCGACTGCTGCGATGATGTCGGTTGTGGAGAAGGGAAATGAACAGCTCTTCGCGCGAAGTCTTGCGGTTTGGTGGCGCGGCTGTGGCGGTCGCGAACGCAGTCGGGTTGCTGTTCATCTTCACGGACGCATGGCCCCATGAAGAGGCAATCAATGCAGCTCAGTCCATATCGATAGGGCCTACGCTCCTTCTGATTATCGGACTTGTTGCCCTGGCGGTCAGCCATGCGGGAGTGCGCTAAAGGCCCTCTTGTATTTTCCAGAGCGCGATTGTCAGATTCTTGGCTGCACTTGCTTGCGCTCAGGCGGCCTTGACCGCCAACTAGGCAAATGCCGGGTAAGTGTTTCCCGGATTAGAAGCAATTAAATTTGATGGGATACTTCCGGTGATAACGGCTGAGGCGGAGACCTTCGGCTGCTGACGGGCGGTTCCTTTACACGGAGCGGCTGTAACTGCGCGCCGGCTGGCCGAGATAGGCGTCGAAGACCGAGGCCACCTTGCGCACGAGCAGGCGCGAGTCCTCGGGCATCAGCACGCGGCAGCCATCGAACTGAATGACGCCCTCCTCCGCCAATTCCTGCAGCCGCGGGAAGAACTGTGCCAGTTCGTCCGGGCTTGCCTTGTGCCTGGCGCAGACGGCGCCGATATCGACCTCAAGATCGCACATTAGGCGCTCGATCAGCTCGGCGCGCAGCCGGTCGTCGGCGGAAAGCCGGAAGCCCTTGGCTGTGGCCAGCTCACCCTTCAGCACCCGCTCGGCATAGCGCCCGAGCACGACCTCGTTCTGCACATAACCGTTCTCAAAGACGGCCGATCGCTGAAGCGCCAAAACCGATGAGCGTCTCGGCGCCGTCGGTGGTGTAGCCCTGGAAATTGCGGCGTAGCGCGCGCTCCGCGCGCGCCTGCCCCATAGTATCATCCTGCAGGGCGAAATGATCGAGGCCGATGCGAATATAGCCGGCGGCGACCAACGCCTGCGCTATCGCCTCGGCCTGTTCGCGGCGCTCCAGACCGTCAGGCAAATCCTTCTCGTCAATTCTGCGCTGATGCTTTTTGAACTCAGGAACATGGGCATAACCGAAGACGGAGAAGCGCTCAGGCCGCAGTTCGACGCAGCGCTCGACTGTTTCGATGCAGGATCGAACGGTTTGCTTCGGCAGGCCGTAGATCAGGTCGAAATTCACGCCGCTGATGCCTGACGCCCTTAGGCCGGCAACGACGGCGGCGGTCTGCTCGACGCTTTGGATGCGATTGATCGCCTTCTGCACAGGCGGATCGAAGCTCTGTACGCCAAGGCTCGCCCGATTGACGCCGGCAATGCCTAAAGTCTCCATCATGGCCGCGGTCAGCCTGCGGATTCCGACGAATTCGGCGGGCAATTCCGATATGAATTCGGCACCCTGTTCCGATTTCATTCCGGC
>NZ_JBFTZN010000457.1:0-3711 GCF_056406775.1 Allobosea sp. P1_A7 | reverse complement strand
GACGACGAAGGCGGTGAGCTTGTAGGAATAGGGCGCGACGCCGATCGCCGCCATGCGGCGCTCGCTCTGCCGGATGCCGATCAGGACCATGCCGAAGCGTGATCCGACGATCCGCGAAAGCGCGCCGAAGACCAGCGCGGCCGCCGCCAGGCAGATGAAGTAGAACACCGTGTCGTTGCGGGTGTCGAGGTCGAGCAGGACATTGCGGCGGCGGATGATCAGCCCGTCATCGCCGCCATAGGCCTTGATCGAGACGAACAGGAAGAACAGCATCTGCGCGAAGGCGAGCGTGATCATGATGAACTGCACGCCGCTCGTGCGCAGGCAGAGCGCGCCGATGCAGAGGGCGAGGATGCCCGCGACAAGCATCGCGGCGGGAAGGGTGATCAGGAGCTGGTTCGTTCCCGGCAACAGGCCGAAGAGCAAGGTGTCGCCGACGAAGCTCTGGTAGAGGATGCCGACGACATAGCCGCCGATGCCGAAGAAGGCGGCATGGCCGAAGCTCACCATCCCGCCGAAGCCCAGGGCGAGATTGAGGCTGGCGGCGGCAATTGCGTAGATCAGCACGCGGGTCGCCAGGGGCACGAGCGAGGGCTGGCCGATGGCCTGCAGGACGAAGGGCAGGGCGCCGAGCGCCAGGCCAATCGCGGCAGCGGTCAGGAGCCGGCCACGGGCCGGCGCCCGGGCGATAGGACTGGTCATGATGTCATGCATGGGCGGGAAAGAGCCCCTTCGGGCGCATGAGCAGCACGATTGCCATCAGCAGGTAGATCCCCATCGAGGACAGGCCGCCGGCGAGCGCATCTGCCTCGGATGGATTCATGACCGAGCGCAGCAGGCCGGGGAGGAAGGCGCGCAGGCTGGTGTCGACGAGGCCGACGATCAGCGCGCCGAAGAAGGCGCCCCGGATCGAGCCCACGCCGCCGATCACCACGACCACGAAGGTCATGATCAGGATCTGCTCGCCCATGCCGACCTGGACGGCGAGGATCGGCCCCGCCATCAGCCCGGCAAGTCCGGCGAGCAAGGCGCCGAGCCCGAACACCGCCGTGTACAGCAGGCGAATGTCCACGCCGAGCGCCCTGACCAACTCGCGATGGGTCGCGCCGGCGCGCACCAGCATGCCGACGCGTGTGCGGTTGATTAGGAGATAGAGCCCGAAGGCCACCGCAAGGCCAACCGCGATGACCGCGATCCGGTAGACCGGATAGACCAGCCCCGGCAGCAATTCGACGGAGCCGTTCAGTTCAGGAGGCACCGAGACGAAGAGCGGCTGCCTGCCGAACAGGATCGTCACCGATTGGTTGAAGATGAGGATGAGCGCGAAGGTCGCGAGCACCTGATCGAGATGGTCGCGCGCATAGAGCCGGCGCAGGACCAGGAGTTCGACCGCCATGCCGGCCGCCGCCGCCGCCGCGAGCCCGGCTGGCACTGCGAGCAGCAGTGAGCCGGTGCTGGTCGCGACAAAGGCTCCGGCATAGGCCCCGATCATGTAGAGCGAGCCATGCGCCAGGTTGATCACGCCCATGATGCCGAAGATCAGTGTCAGCCCGGCGGCGAGCAGGAACAGCATCACGCCGAACTGCAGGCCGTTGAGCAGTTGTTCGAGGATCAGCGCCATGGGCGGTCCACCTGATCAGAGCTTGCACTGCGCCGCGTAGGCGTCGCCGTAATTCGTCAGGATCTTGYCGACGGTCTTGAGGACGAGCTTGCCATCGCTGTCCTTTTCGGCCCGCAGCCCATACCAATCCTGGATCGGATGCTGGTTCGGGCCGAACTTGAAAGCGCCGCGCACGGACTGGAAATCGGCCTTGGCGAGCGCCTTGCGCAGGGCCGGCACATCGGGTTTTCCAGCGGTGGCCTTGAGCGCGGAGGCGATGGCCAGCGCCGTGTCATAGCCCTGGCTCGCGTAATAGGTCGCCGGGCGGTTATAGGCCTTGGTCCAGGCCGCCATGAAGGCCTTGTTGGCCGGGTTGTCGAAGTCGGAATTCCAGTGGCTCGAGGCGTTCACGCCAAGCGCGGCATCGCCGACCGCGGCAAGCGTCACCGCATCGAGCGAGGGGGCTGCGACGACCATCGGAATCTTGCCGGTCAATCCCGCCTGCTGGTACTGGCGCAAGAATGCGATACCGAGGCCGCCGGGGTTGAACTGGTAGACGAAGTCGGGATTGGCGGCACGAATCTGCGCCATCTCCGCGGCGAAATCGGTCTGGTCGAGACGGGTATAGACCTCGCCCACGACCTCGCCCTTGAACATCCGCTTGAAGCCGGCGATGGCATCCTTGCCCGCCTGGTAGTTGGCGGCCAGGACGAAGGCCTTCTTATAGCCGAGATTGTTGGCGTTCTGGCCGGCGCTCTCGTGCAGGCTGTCGTTCTGCCAGGCGATGGCGAAGTAGTTCTCGTGGCATTCCTTGCCCGCGAGATTGGACGGCGCGGCGTTGGCGCTGACATAGAGCGCGCCGGAATCGACGATGTCGGGCACGGTGGCGCCGGCGACGTTCGAGAAGACGATGCCGGTCAGGATCTTGATCCCATCGGTCTTGAGCATGCGCTCCGCGATCTGCTTGCCCTGACCGGGCTTGAGAGCGTCATCCTCGACGACAAGCTCGACGGGAGCGCCGCCGAGCTTGCCGCCCTGCATCTCGATGGCGAGCTTGAAGCCATCGCGAATATCCTGGCCGAGATATCCGCCCGGTCCGGACAGGGTGGTGATCATGCCGATCTTGACGGGCTGCTGGGCGATGGCAGCTCCCGTCATCGAGGCGGAGGCCAGCAGGCCCAATAGCAATCTGCGAGGCGCGGCCGGGATCCGCCCGCGCCGCTGAATTCCTACAGGCAGACCCATCCGGCCGGCGGTTCCTTGCCGGGATGGAGCGTGCCGCAATGCGGGCAGGTGCGGGCCTGCTCGTTGTTGTAGAAGGCCTTGTAGAGCGGCGGCAGGTCGTCGACGATGCTGACCAGATCGACCTCGACGCGATGCACGAGCTTCGTGCAGTTGAAGCAGTACCATTCGAAGGCGTCGAGCCAGCCCTCGGGCCGCTTCGGCTCGATGACGAGGCCGATTGAGCCTTCCTGCGGGCGCTGCGGCGAATGGCGCACATGCGGCGGCAGCAGGAAGATCTCGCCCTCCCGGATCGTCACGTCGTAATGCTTCCCGTCATCCACGACCTTGAGCATCATGTCGCCCTTGAGCTGGTAGAAGAACTCCTCCACCGGATCGTCATGATAGTCGGTGCGCTGGTTGGGGCCGCCGACGACGGTGACCATCAGGTCGGAATCCGTCCAGATCTGCTGGTTGCCAACCGGAGGCTTCAGCAGATGCTGGTGCTCCTCGATCCATTTCGCGAAGTTGAAGGCCTTCAGCCGTCCTTCCGTCGCCATCGTTCCACCTCTCCCGTTTCGTCTGCCGGCGGCTCAGCCGGTCTTGGCCAATGATGCATCTGCGGCGTGCAGCTTCAGGCCGCAGGACTCGAAGGCGGCGCGCGTCGCAGCCTTCTCTGTCTCTGTCAGCTCCAGCAGCGGCGGCCTGACCCGGCCGCCGGCCTGGCCGAGCAGCTCCTGCCAGTATTTCTGATGGGCGTGCGGTTTCTCGGCGGGCCTTGTGCCACGCAGCGCCTCGCGGACCGGGTTCAGGCTGTCGCGCACGGCGCGCGCCTGCGCGGCGTCGCCACGGAAGGCGAGATCGGTATATTCGCGCATCCGCAGATCATG
>NZ_JBFTZN010000456.1:0-2928 GCF_056406775.1 Allobosea sp. P1_A7 | reverse complement strand
CGCGGTGGGCCGCATGGATCCGGTCGGGATCGACATCCCGACCGATCTCGCGGGCGATATCGGCGGCGGCGGGCAGGCGCAGCACCTGGGCGGCAAAGGCAGGGTCGGCAAGCGCATGATCGCGCAGGAAGGCGTCGAGCGCTCCGGCGAGTTCCGTGGCCTTGTCGGCAAGCCCGGCGGCGCTGAGGGCTCCGCGCCCGGCGCTGGTCAACGCGCGCGTCGCGACCGTTTGGAGCGCTTGCCAGCGATTGAAGGAATCGCTGTCTGCAGAGAACAGGCGCAGCAGATCGGCATCGGCAAGATCGAGCTCCAGCCGCGCCGGGGCCGAAAAGCCGCGCAGCAAGGACGGGATCGGCGCCTCGTCCAGGCCCGTGAAGGTCACTGACAGCGACGGTTGGTCGAGCACGATGAGCCCGTCGCCCGCATAGGCATTCGAGTTGCTGTGGAGCGGCAGGTCGCCGGCCTTGCCGACGAGGCCGAGCGCGATCGGCAGCGCCACCGGCGCTTTCTGGGGCTGGCCGGGGGTCGGCGGCGTGCTCTGGGCGAGATCGAGCGTATAGCTCCTTGCGGCAGCATCGTAGCGGCCGGAGGCGACRATCGTTGGGGTGCCCGCCTGTTCGTACCAGCGCGCGAAATGGCTGAGATCCTGACCCGAGCTCTCGGCGAAACAGGCCAGGAATTCCTCGATCGTCGCAGCGGTGCCATCGCAGCGCTCGAAATAGAGATCCATGCCGCGCTTGAAGGCCTCGTCGCCGATCAGGACCTTGAGCATGCGGATCACCTCCGCGCCCTTCTCATAGACGGTCGGCGTGTAGAAGTTGTTGATTTCCTTGTAGGCGCGCGGCCTGACAGGGTGGGCGAGGGGCCCTGCATCCTCGGAGAACTGGGTTGCGCGCAGGGTCCGCACATCGGCGATGCGCTTCACCGGGCGGGAGCGCTCGTCGGAGGAGAATTCCTGGTCGCGGAAGACCGTGAGCCCTTCCTTCAGGCACAGCTGAAACCAGTCGCGGCAGGTGATCCGGTTGCCGGTCCAGTTGTGAAAATACTCGTGCGCGATGATCGCCTCGATGCTGGCATAGTCGCCATCGCTGGCGGTCTGCGGATCGGCCAGCACATATTTGTCGTTGAAGATGTTGAGGCCCTTGTTCTCCATCGCGCCCATGTTGAAATCCGACACGGCGACGACGTTGAACACATCGAGATCATAGTTCCGGCCGAAGACGCGTTCGTCCCAGCGCATGCAGCGCACCAGCGAGTCCAGCGCCCAGCCGGCGCGGCTGCTCTTGCCGGGCTCGACATAGACGGCGAGCTCGACCTTGCGGCCATCGGCGGTGACATAGTCCTCGCGGACATGGTCGAGCGTGCCGCCGACCAGGGCAAACAGATAGGCGGGCTTGGGATGGGGGTCGTGCCAGACCGCGAAATGCCGGTCGGTGCCGGCGACATCCCCGGTCGCGACCCGGTTGCCGTTCGAGAGCAGGACCGGAGCCTCGGCCTTCTTCGCCTCCAGGCGCACGGTGTAGACCGACATCACGTCGGGGCGGTCGAGGAAATAGGTGATCCGGCGGAAGCCATCCGCCTCGCACTGGGTGCAGTAGACGTTGGACGAGCGATAGAGCCCCATCAGCTTGGTATTGGCCGAGGGGTTCAGCACCGTCTCGATGGTGAGGGTGAAGCCGCGCTGCGGTGGCGCGAGCACGGTCAGTCCCTGCGGCGTGGCGCTGTAGGCCGCAGCATCCAGCGTGGTTCCATCGAGCTTGAGCGAGACCAGCGTCAGCTCGTCCCCGTCGAGGACCAGCGGCGATCCCAGCTGCCCGGCCGGATTCGGCCTGAGGCCAAGCTGGGCCCGCACCTTCGTTTCATGCGCATCGAGAACGAAGTCGAGATCGACCGTATCGATCAGCCAGTCGGAGGGACGATAATCCTCGAGACGGATCAGGGGGGTATCTTCGGCGCGCATGGACAACCCTGGCGAAAACGACATCTGAGCCTTGTCTGTAGCCCGAGCCCCCTTCCGCTGAAAGTCCGTGCGCGCTGATCAGGCAGGCTGGCGCAGATGCGCAGGCTCGGCATGGCTGACCAGCCGGCAGACCTGCGGGCGCGCGATCCGGACGGCGCGCTCGATCGCGTCGACCGCGGCATGGACCGCCGCGACGTCGAGCGCCGGATCGACACGGCAGTGATAATTCACCACGAGACCGTTCGGGGTCTGGCGCACGCGGACGCTGTGGATGTCGTGGATCGGGCCGTCGAGTCCCGCGGCCTCCTTGGCAAGCGCCTTGCCGATATCCTCCACCGCGTCCCATGCGGCATTGTGGCCCGGCGGCGTGCCGGTTTCCATGGGCTCGATATGGGTCTCGACCTCTGTCTCGCCGCCGAACTCGGCGCGGATCGCGGTCTCGAGCCGGGTCGCGATCTCATGCGCCTCGCCGAGCGGCAGCCGGGAATCGACCTCCATATCGAGGCTGACCGAGAGTCGGTCGCCGATGCTGTGCACGGTGACGTGGTGCACCGGGATCTTGAGCTTGAGCGCGATCAGCAGAACCCGCTCGAGCGCGGTCTCATCATCGACCTGGATCGGGTTGGCGGTGACGGTGATCTCGGCCCCTGGCTCGACCTCGCGCAACGCCAGCACGAGCGCGTCCTTGATGGCGACGACACGGTCGAGCGGGAGCGTCCGCGAGACGCGAATTCCGATCTCGCCATGGGTCTGGCCGCCCGAAGGCCGAACCTTCAGCCATTCCACGGCGACGACGCCGGGCACAGCCCCGGCTGCGGCGGTCAGGCGCTCGCTCAGCCCGGCGGGGGCAGCGTCGAGCAATGTATTGATCGTGCGGCGCCCGAGCTTGAAGGCGGAATAGGCCATGAAGGCTGCGATCGCGAAGGCGGCGATCGTGTCGGCCCGCCCAAAGCCGAACCAGGCGGCGA
>NZ_JBFTZN010000455.1:0-2944 GCF_056406775.1 Allobosea sp. P1_A7 | reverse complement strand
GGCCCAGCCTTCGAGCTGCGCCGGCGCCCGGCTCGAACCCGATCTGGAACAGTGAGTTGCCCCACCGAGAAACCTGCGATGGAGCCATGCCGCACGGCAACAAATCCGCCTGCACCGACAAGCAAAGGCGCGAGGCCGGGCGCACGAATGAGAGCGGCGGCGGCAACAAGACCTGTTCGGGCCGGAGCATACCGATTGCGAGCGGCCGCACCAAAGGCCGGACCCCGAACGCTCGGCCCCGGCCGGGAAGACGGCCGAGACCCGCAGGAAGAAGGCGTCCCGAACCCCTGGGCGTCATCGCCAAGAGGCCGCGACGCAATCCAGCACCGGGGCGCTGGATTGCCGAGCGCGCTCAGCCGCCGATATTGAAGGCGGCCAGCGCCGCCATGTTGACGATGTCGGAATCCTTGGCGCCGAGCGGCACGATCTGCACCGGCTTGTCGAGACCGACGATCAGCGGACCGATCACGGTCGAGCCTCCGAGTTCCTGCAGCATCTTGGTCGAGATCGACGCCGAGTGGAACGCCGGCATGACAAGCACATTGGCCGGCGCGCTCAGGCGACAGAACGGGTACTGGCTCATCACGTCGCGATTGAGCGCGACATCGGCCGCCATCTCGCCGTCATATTCGAAATCGACGCGCTGCCCATCGAGGATCTTGACCGCCTCGCGCACCTTCTCGGAGCGCTCGCCCGCCGGATGGCCGAAGGTCGAAAAAGCGAGCATTGCAACCTTCGGCTCATAGCCGAGACGCCGCGCCACACCTGCTGCCTCGATGGCGATTTCGGACAGTTCCCGCGCCGAAGGCATCTCCGTGATCGCCGTGTCGGCGACAAGCACCGTGCGGCCGCGAGAGATCACGACGGAGACGCCGATCAGCCGGTGCCCCGGCTTGTCGTCGATGACACGCCGGACCTCCTCCAGGGCGATCGAGTAGTTGCGGGTGACGCCCGTCACCATCGCGTCGGCATCACCGAGCGCCACCATCGCAGCAGCGAAATGGTTGCGATCCTGGTTGATCAGGCGCTGGCAGTCGCGGAACAGGTAGCCATGCCGCTGCAGGCGCTCATAGACATACTGGGCATAGGCGGTGTTTCGATGCGAGAGCCGCGCGTTCTGGATCTCGATGCCCTTGGCTTCAAGATCGACACCGAGGAAGGTCGCGGTTTCGCTGATCCGGTCCTCGCGGCCGACCAGAATGGCGTGGCCCAGTCCTTGATTGACGAAGGAGGTCGCGGCGCGAATGACCTGCTCCTCCTCGCCCTCGGCGAAGACGACGCGCTTGGGGTAGCGGCGAACCCGCTCAAAGATGCGGTTCAGCGTGCCCGCGACCGGATCGCGCCGCGCCGAGAGCTGCGCCTTGTAGGCGCCGGTATCGACAATCGGTTTGCCGGCAACGCCTGTTTCCATCGCGGCCTTGGCGACAGCCATCGGCACGACATGGATCAGACGCGGGTCGAACGGGACCGGGATGATATAGTCCTTGCCGTAGCGCGGGCGCGCACCCTGGTAGGCGGCTGCTACCTCGTCCGGCACATCCTCGCGTGCGAGCGAGGCAAGAGCCTCGGCAGCGGCGATCTTCATCTCCATGTTGATCGTGGTGGCGCGGACATCGAGTGCGCCACGGAAGATGAAGGGAAAGCCGAGGACGTTGTTGACCTGGTTCGGATAATCCGAGCGACCCGTCGCCATGATGGCGTCGTCACGCACTGCTGCGACCTCTTCCGGCGTGATCTCCGGGTCGGGATTGGCCATGGCGAAGATGATCGGGTTCGGAGCCATGGAGCGAACCATGTCCGACGTCACCGCACCCTTCTGGCTGAGGCCGAAGAAGGCGTCGGCGCCCTCCATCGCCTGGGCGAGCGTGCGCCGGTCGGTGATGGCTGCATGCGCCGATTTCCACTGGTTCATGCCCTCGGTGCGGCCCTGATAGATCACGCCCTTGGTGTCGCAGAGGATGACGTTGTCGGGCTTGAAGCCCATCGCCTTGAGCAACTCGGTGCAGGCGATGGCGGCAGCGCCCGCGCCATTGACGACGAGCCTGGTCGTCTTGACGTCGCGGCCAGTCAGATCGAGTGCATTGATCAGACCGGCGGCCGCGATGATCGCAGTGCCGTGCTGGTCGTCATGAAAGACCGGAATATCCATCAATTCGCGCAGGCGCTCTTCGATGATGAAGCACTCCGGCGCCTTGATGTCCTCGAGATTGATGCCGCCGAAAGACGGTCCGAGATAGCGCACCGCATTGATGAAGGCGTCGGCGTCTTCGGTGTCGACCTCGAGATCGATCGAGTCGACGTCGGCGAAGCGCTTGAACAGCACCGCCTTGCCTTCCATCACCGGCTTGGAGGCGAGCGCGCCAAGATTGCCGAGACCGAGGATCGCCGTTCCATTGGTGATCACCGCCACGAGATTCGAACGGGTGGTGTA
Source organism: Allobosea sp. P1_A7 (assembly GCF_056406775.1). Classification (NCBI taxonomy): domain Bacteria; kingdom Pseudomonadati; phylum Pseudomonadota; class Alphaproteobacteria; order Hyphomicrobiales; family Alloboseaceae; genus Allobosea; species Allobosea sp. P1_A7. The sequence goes on along the minus strand of NZ_JBFTZN010000455.1, from coordinate 513 downwards.
GTCATAGGCCCGCGACGGATCTTCCGCGATCGCCAGCACCGGCACCGCAACGCCCGGCGAATAGGCCAGCGAGAGGTCTCGCTGGGTCGCCATCGGCTTGGTCGGCACGATCTCGAGCTTGCCCGGCCGCCCCTGCGAGTGGAACAGCAACGCCTCCTGATCCGTGAAGGTCGGGCGGGCGCGTTTGGTCGGCGGGCTATCGTTCATGCGACTGTTCTTTTTGTGAGCGTTTCCTGAAGGGTACCGACATTAGGTCAGCCGGCAGCCGCTCCACAAGGCGCGATTGCGGATCAGGGCTGATGACGATGACGCAAGAATGAAGGAGGGTCGCCGGCTTCAGAGCCTGCCCCGAACACTGCGGACGAAATCACCGACATAGCGATCGAGCGCAACCGTCTGCTCGCTGACCTGGCGCGCAGCCTCCACCACCTGAATGGCGCTCTCGCCGGTCATCCGGGCCTCGCCGCCGACGCTGCCGACACTCTCACTGACCGCATTGGTGCTGCCGGCGAC
>NZ_JBFTZN010000454.1:0-2957 GCF_056406775.1 Allobosea sp. P1_A7 | reverse complement strand
CTCTCGGGCTGCCCCGAGGCGAGCACCAGGGCAGCAAGGGGCCTGGCATCGGACGATCCGCCGGGGAAGGCCGACGAGAGATTGAAGAGTTCCGGGTACAGATCGCGCGGCAGCGCCGCCTGGAGCCGGTACGTGTTCGGCATCGCCGACTTCCAATCGGCAGGGTTGGCCCCGTCTCCGGCAGTGGCGATATCCCGGCACAGCCGCGTAAAGGCCTCATCGATTGGCGCGAGATCGGCCGGCGCTTCCCTCACGGCCAGATCGAGTTCGATAGCATGCTGACGCTTGCCCGGCTGTCGGGGCAGGGCATGCAGATCGAGCGCGCGCAGCGATGCGTGCTCGACGAGAAAGGATGCCTCGACGGCCAGGATATGCGTCCGATCAGATGTCAGCCGGAACCTGTCCGTCTGCTCCTGGACAATCGTCCCCTCGCTCCAGGCCAGAAGACGATCATCGTGCAATCGATCCCGCATTGAGCACGTAACGACGGTCGATCGGGCAAGCCCGCGCTCGAGCGTCCACAAGACGCCAGCCAGCAGCGATTGCGCGGCAAGCGTTTCGCATAATGAGCTGTTCATGACGACAAGCTGCCCGGGGCAGTGACCGTAAGCAGGGCGCAGCCGGGCGCGCAGCAGACGGATGACATAGTCACTGACCGTCAGGGTCGTGACGTCGTTTTCACCGGTGAAGCACCGAACCAGCCCTGTATCGGGGTGATAGATCGCATAACGCGACCGAGCCTCGGTCTCAAATGCCAGGACGTTGCGAATACCGAACAGGAGCGGATGGCGGTTGCGGATATAGCGGAGGATCGGGGTGAAATCCCGTTCTGCCGCCACCAGCATGCTTTCTCCCCGGCGGCGGTAAGCAAAACCCGCATCGGCCACGTGGACCCCGCGAAAGCCGCGCTCGAGGCCATGCAGCCAGAATTCCCAATCCTCGACGCCCTGGCGCATCTCGGTGTCAAAACGGATCGGGGCGTCGAGCATGCGCCGTGAGACCATGCTGCCTGCCTCGCAGAAATTGCGGAACAGATGCTCCAGCGGCGAATAGGGTCCCGAGGTATCGGCGAATTCGGCGAAGCCGAACTTGTCGACATCCGGATAGGCCCAGCCGATGCTCGCATCGGCCTTGCGCAAGGCGGTCAGAAGCCGCTGCAGGAGATGGGGGCCGATGCGGTTGTCGCAGTCGAGCAGGTAGACGGCCTCCAGATCCGGGAAGGCCGCCAGAGCGAAGTCAATTCCAGTGTTGCGTGCGGCGCTCAAACCTCCATTGCGCTTGTGCAAATAGAAGATCCGCCCCGGGTAGGTCGCAGCAAATGTCTGGCAGACCTCGTCTGTTTCAGGGTGAGGACATCCGTCATTCACAATGACAATGGCGAAATTGAAATCAGTGACCTGTGCCAACGCCGTATTCAGCGCCTCGGCTGTCAGCGAGGGTTGGCCATAAGCTGGGACAATGACGGCGACTTTGACATCGGCCCCATCGCTGGACGGATCGTGCAACCGGTCGCCTGCAGGCGGGAAGAGCCATGGTTCACCCGGCACGTTGCCCATATTCATGCCATATTAATCYTGAGATTTGTCATGGAGATTAGATTGTTCTGTTCGATAATCCCGATAAATGAGGTTTTATGACGCCATGGCATGGGATTGTTGCTTATTTATATCGGATAAATTCATTCGCAAATTCGAAATAAAACCACATCGATTTCGATTTGCTTRATTGACTACGTTTTTTCTATCCTGACCCAACGAGTAGACATGCCAATTGCCACTGTTGATGTTCCGAGGCTCGATGGCACCCGTTGCCTGATCATGGGTGGCGGCGGATTTCTCGGTATCAACCTGGCCAACGCTCTGGCCCGTCAAGGCGCGGTCGTCCGGGCCTTCGGGCGCGCGCCGGCCGATCGGCGGGCGCTGGACGAGCGGGTCCATTGGAGCAGCGGATATTTCGAGGATCAAGCGGCCATCACCGAAGCCGCGCGGGGGCAGGAGATCGTGTTCCATCTCCTGAGCAGTTCGGTGCCGGGAAGCCCCGGGCAAAAGCCTGTTTCCGATCTCGAGACGAATGTGCTGGGCACGTTGCGCTTCCTGGATATCTGCAACGATGCCGCCGTCAGAAGGGTCGTCTTCGCCTCGTCTGGCGGTACCGTCTATGGCCCGGCCGACAGGCATCCGATCGCGGAAACCGCGCCGACCCATCCGATATCGGCCTATGGTGTCGGCAAGCTTGCGATCGAGAAATACCTCGCCCTGTATCACCACCTTTACGGGCTCGAATATCTCGCCTTGCGCATCGCCAACGCCTATGGCCCGCTGCAATCGGCTCTGAAGCGCCAAGGCGTCGTCGCCGCGATGCTCAGTCACGCGCTCGCCGGCAAGCCGCTCGAAATCTGGGGCACGGGCGAGATCGTGCGCGATTTCATTCATATCGACGACGTCGTCTCGGCCTTTCTCTGGGCCGCGACCTATGACGGGCCTCACCGCGTCATGAATGTTGGATCGGGGGCAGGGCTCAGCATCAATCAGGTGGCGAGCGATATCGAGGCCATCACCGGCACTGCCGGCCGGTCCAGGATCTATCGCGCCGGCCGAGCCGCGGACGTGCCCGTCAACATCCTCGAAATCTCGCTGATCACCCGGGAAACGCCTTGGAGACCCAGACGCGCCTGGCTTGATGGCCTGCGCAGCACTGCTGAATGGCTGGCGGCGAAAAAGCACGCGCCGCTGATGTGATCCGACGCATGATTTCGGGGGCGCCAGGGCAATCTCCGCACGCTTCTGCGTCCGTTCTACAGCGAGACGGGGCGGCCTTCGATCGATCGGGAGCTGATGATCCGGACGCTGCTCATCGGCCGACAGAGCGCGTTGTTCGAGACGACGATCCGGCGTTGCATCGCGGACGGGCTCGCCGGCGCAGCCGGCGGTCGTAGACGGACAGTCATCAGATTGGGA
>NZ_JBFTZN010000453.1:0-2958 GCF_056406775.1 Allobosea sp. P1_A7 | reverse complement strand
GTCCAGGGCCATTCCCAGACACGCCAGGCGGAGGCGCCGTCGTCGATGGAGAAGAAGATGATCTCGGCGCGGCCGACGAAGTTCTCGAAAGGCACGTAGCCGACGCTCCGGTCGCGCGAATCCAGCGAGTTGTCGCGGTTGTCGCCCATCATGAAGAAATGGCCTTCGGGCACGCGGAAGACCGGCGTGTTGTCGAAGGTGCCGGTGTCGCCCTCGCGCTCGATGATGTTGTGGCTGACGCCCTCGGGCAGCGTCTCGCGATACTGGATGACCTTGGTGCTGCGGCCCCAGTTGTCGGTGGTTTCGAAGTCGGCGATGCGCTCGCGCTTCACCGGCTGGTTGTTGATGTGGAGGATGCCGTCGATCATCTGGATGCGGTCGCCCGGCAGGCCGATGACGCGCTTGATGTAATCGGTGGAATTGTCGCTCGGCAGCTTGAAGACGGCGATGTCGCCACGCTTCGGCTCGGCAGCCCAGACCCGGCCCTTGAACAGCGGCGGGCTGAACGGGATCGAGTGCTTGGAATAGCCGTAGGTGTATTTGGAGACGAAGAGATAGTCGCCGATCAGCAATGTCGGGATCAGCGAGCCCGACGGAATGTTGAAGGGCTGGAACAACAGCGTGCGGATGACAAGCGCGATGAGAAGCGCCTGGACGACGACCTTGATCGTCTCAAGGATGCCGCCCTCGTCCTTGGCCGTCTTGCTCTTGATTTCGGCGTCGTTGGCCACCCGGGGCGCTCCTTCATCAGTTCCGAGGCGCGGCATAGCGGAATGTACGGCCGGGGACAACGCGATATCCTCGCACAAGATGGCGCGAACAGGGCCGCCCGGCATCGCAACGCAACATTGGTTCTGTCATCGCGAATTTACCCGGCTGCCCGCAGGTCCGGACCTGCCGCAATTGAGGCGACGCAATCGCGCCGCCCCGACATTGCCCCAGGCCAAGCAGCAGCCGGCGAAGATCGACCCCTGCCGCAGGTGAAGGGCGGCCCCGCAGTAGCGTAATTGACGCATTCCGAGCCCAGGTTCACTGATAGCTGGTCACAACCTCTGGGGGAATCAGTATGAGCTCGAAGAAATATGCGGCTGAAGCCATCGGCACATTCTGGCTAACCTTCGCCGGCTGCGGCAGTGCGGTCATCGCCGCAGGCTTCCCGCAGGTCGGTATCGGGCTGCTCGGCGTCTCACTTGCGTTCGGCCTGACGGTCGTCACCATGGCCTATGCCATCGGCCATATTTCGGGTTGCCATCTCAATCCGGCGGTCACCGTCGGGCTCGCGGCCGGCGGGCGTTTCCCCACCGGACAGGTCCTCCCCTATATCGTCGCGCAGGTGATCGGTGCGATCGCCGGCGCCTTCATTCTCTACATGATCGCCAAGGGCGCGCCTGGCTTCGATCTCGCCAAGGGCTTTGCCTCGAACGGCTATGGCGAACATTCGCCGGGCCAGTACAGCCTGTTCTCAGGCTTCCTGATGGAAGTCGTCATGACGATGATGTTCATCTTCATCATCATGGGCGCGACCCATGGCAAGGCGCCGGCAGGCTTCGCACCGCTCGCCATCGGCCTCGGCCTCGCTCTCATCCACCTGGTCAGCATTCCCGTGACGAATACTTCGGTCAATCCGGCGCGCAGCACCGGCCCTGCCCTGTTCGTCGGCGGCTGGGCGCTGCAGCAGCTCTGGCTGTTCTGGGTCGCTCCGCTGATCGGCGGCGCTCTTGGTGGCGTGCTCTATCGCTGGCTGAAGTCCGACACGGCCGAATAGCCGTCAAGATGGCGCCGGCTCGGTCCGGCGCCTCGTTTCCTGTGGTTCGAACGGGTCGGGTGCGCGCAGCTCCGGCCCGTTTTGCGTTATCGGCCTAGATCATCGGACAGGAAACCGCGTCCGGTCCGATGATCTAACCCTTTGTGTTTGCATCGGCTTTGTCCCGAAAACCGCAATCCACTTTTCGGGCCGATGCCCTAACCCGCCTCAGTGCCACTCGACCCAGCGGCCGTGATAATCGGCGCGCCCGAGTTCACGCTCCACTGCCCCCGGCCATTGCGTCAGGGCGACCGCGGCATGGCCAGGCTTGCCGTCCGGCTCCATGCGCAGCCAGGCCAGCGGGCGCTCGGCGGTCGCGGCAGCGCCCGCCGCAGCCATGGCCGCAACGATGCGCTGCTTGGTCGGCTCGGGCAGATATTGCCACATGATCGTGTGCATCAGCATGCGGGCGCTGCCCGGCGCGGCCGCCTCGGCCAGCCGCGCCTCGACCCMGGCGGCAGCATCGGCTCGCTCAACGCGCCACGAGGCAGCAGACGCCGCATCGAAGGCTGCTTCGGTCGTGTGCAGGCGGTCGGCCTGATCCGGCCAGATATAGGAGAGGACGCGGGCGCGATCGGCCGGTTGCGATGGGTCGAGCGGATTGAGGTCGCAGGCACGCCGCGCCGCCACGCGAAGCGCGGCATCGAGCGGAGGCAGCCTGCCGCGCCATTCGCTGCGAATCGTGGCCGGCGCATCGTCGCGCCCCCAACTGGCGGCACCAAATGCGTAGCGATAACGCTCGAAACCGAGATTGAGCCCGGCGCTCGCGCCGATCTCGATCAGATCAAGCGGCAAGCCGGTATCGCGGGCAACGATCAAGGCGCCCCCGAGCAGCACGGCGCAGCGCTTCACCTCATTGGTCTGCGGGGCGCTGTCGAGATAGGCGGCAAGATCCGCATCATGGGCGTCGATGGCTGCGGCAAGGCCGCTCCACAATGCGTCCGCGCGGGCAACAGCCGGCGGGTAGAGCGCCTGCAGTGACGGCATCGTTCCGGAGCGCGCCAAGGCGTTGAAGGCACCGGCTGCCCGCAAGGGCAGCGCATCGGCAACGGGGTCGCCCGGCCAGCCAAGCGCGCGCCGGCCAAAACCACTGGTTTGATCGAGCCGCTCCGCCATCACCTCGCAGAACAGGGCCGTGAAGGGGGATCCAAGCC
>NZ_JBFTZN010000452.1:0-2959 GCF_056406775.1 Allobosea sp. P1_A7 | reverse complement strand
CGACATAAAGACCAGCCCAGGTGAACAGGGGCGCGTAGACGATCGGGGGAGGCGGCGCCTGGCGGCTGGGAAGGTCGGCGGAGAAGGCCGACGTTGCCAGGCACGTCGCAAGAACGGCGGTGGATACAAGTCCTAATCGCATGATGCTCTCCGAGTTTAGGGGTAGGCCACGTTACATGTTTCACACCAGGCAACTGCAGTGAACCCGAATAATCAGCGCGATGCCCCGATGAAGTCCCGAATATTCCGGAATGCGGCATTTAGATCACTTGGCTCTACGTGAATAAGGACATTGGACTGTCCAGAGCTTACCGTTTCAACGGGGCGCCCGTGTGCCGTTGCATCGGAGTTCTCGTGATCTCGGCAGACAATGCCTGTATTCGGGTGGGCGATTATTGGTCGAAGCGGAAACCTTCCGCCGGGGTTGGGCGAATAATCTTGAGCGAGACGCTGCACGGGCCCAAGAACGGCCGGTTATGAAGGCTCGAGCAGGTGAAAAGTGGCCTTATAATACGCCAACCTTAGTGATCTGGGGCGACAGGGGGCGGCAAAGACGGTTGATAGATCCCAAGGAGCTTTCCCATGAGCGAAGTCTTCAATCCGGACGGGATCTCTCGCCGACATGCCTTTTCCTTCTGGTGGTCGGCAGCCGCGCTCGGCCTTGCTGCGAATGCTACGGCCCTGACAGTCTCGAATTCTGAGGGCCAGACCTCCGGCATGGAGCGGCGGGGGACAGGCGTACGGGGCGCGGGGAGCGCCGCGACAAGCGGCGACGGACGCACCGACCGGCGTGAGGAGCAGCGCAACTCATTGGGTGCTGCTGCACCCAACTCAGAAACTTCAGTTCGCGCCTGCCCCTCAGCCAGGCGTGTTTTCCGTCGCGGTTGGGAAAGTCACTCCAGTTCAGGTCATCGATGCTCTTGCTGAGTGCTCATGCGCGATAAATCACGCATGCGGTGCCGTCATCGAAAGATAGTGTCCCAGGCCCACGCCATCCCTCCCCAGAGCAGGAACGATATCGCAGCTCCCCAAATAATCCCTCGCCCAAAACTATCGTCATCGTCTCCCTCGGGCCGAAGCCATTTGTAATTTCTCTGATTTGCCGGGGGCGATGCTGGAATTTCGTTAGCACACCGGTTCTCCTTTAAGGTCGCCATGCCAATAACCTTTCAGCTGACCGATAGGCGTAGCGAATAGTATAATATTCAGCACGTATTCAAACCAATATTTGGCATCTAAGCGATGTAAGCACATGTATATCGTCTCGTCGACGGGGATTTGCACCTGCCCGTTCGGGGCGACTGAGATTGGTTAACCGGTGACATCACGACGATACAGCCACGATAAGACGAGACCGCACGCGCGCACTACATGACGATACGTCATATAGTCTTAGCTGGGGTCATCGCGCGCTGCGGCCCGATTGTACTTGCGCTATCCCTGAGACCCGATTTCATCGCCGGTCCCAGCGGGATCGGCATTCAATGCCTTTAACCACGGCAACGATCCGCTGGCGCTTCGCCGTGCTTTCGGCCTTCAAGAAGGCTTTGACGAGACGAATTCCTTCGCTGGTCGAGAGCAAGTCAGCGATATCGGCGGTCCGATCTTCCCGCACGCGCCCTCTGCACCGCATCAAAGATCGGAACATCTGTGAACCGCTCCGCTTTTCCGGGGTCGTCGCCACGCAAAGCCTTGCGGCGACCGCATCAGCCATACTGGCCGCTGGCACTGTAATTAGTACGGAACAAGAATGAATTTGGAACATCCAGCTGGGACGGAATGTCAAAGGCGGGACGGAGGGTCAAGCCCGCGCGTCGACCGCATTATTGCCGCAGCGCGCCACCATAGTTCGTCCGAAATTTGGCGAATATTTAAGCAACAAATATTGCCCGATGCGATTTAAGGGGTGTAGAAATCTGAGCGAATACCCTTAAGTGGGATCGCAGTGATCGCCCCATCTGAACATCATGCGCATGCCGGGATTGATGAGCGGGAGAATTAACTCCATGAACCGGCAAGTGACATCGAGTTTTGTTCCTGATGCCTCGCGTTCCCAACCGCGACCCGCGCCATGCGAAGCCGATATCCGCGCGCAACTGCATTGCATTTTGGCAAGCCGCGATTTCAGCGCTCCGGATCGGCTGCGGCGGTTTCTGTCCTATGTGATTGAGGAGACGCTCGCTGGCCGGGCCGACCGCATAAAGGCCTATTCGATCGCGGTCGAAGTCTTCGGGCGGGATGCGAATATCGACATTTTGAACGATCCGGTCGTGCGCATCGAGGCCGGTCGGCTCCGGCGCGCATTGGAGCGATATTACTTTCTTGAAGGCAAGACAGACCGGGTCCTGATCGAAATTCCCAAGGGAAGCTACGTGCCGAGCTTTGCATGGCGATTGGGCGATCAGTTGCTTGCCCAACCCCTCTCATTGACCGAACCGCAGCCGCTATCCCAACCCCGTCCAGACTTCTTCGGCTGGCTCAGACGCCCCTGGCTCATCGGCTCGGTTACTGCGCTGGCGTTCGGTACCGTTGTGACAGTCATGGTAATGGGGGATTCATCACGACCGGCTGCTTCATCGACAAGCACCCCGGGTCTCTCTCTTCTCGTAAAGCCATTCGTCAACCTGTCCYCAACGCCAGACGCCGGTGTTTTTGYTGCCGGCCTTTCCGAAGAGATGCTCTCGCAGCTCGCTACGTTTCAGGGGCTGACAATCGTCCGAAGCGAGGCTTCCGATGACCTGGCGCAGCGATCATCCGCTGCCCGGCGTCAGCTCGGCGCCCGGCACATCCTTGAGGGGATGATCCGTGCTGCCGATAACAAGCTCAGAATAACCAGCCGGCTCGTAGATGGAGAAACGGCCGCCATTCGCTGGTCCGCTGTTTACGAGGCCGACCTGCATTCCGGGAACATCATCGATCTCGAAAGTGGCGTAGCGCAGAAGATCGCCGCAGCGGTCGC
>NZ_JBFTZN010000451.1:0-2979 GCF_056406775.1 Allobosea sp. P1_A7 | reverse complement strand
ATCGAGAGCTCGGCCTTGGTCTGGACATCGTCGAGCCAGAACAGGGTCTGGCCTGCCTCGACCCGGTCGCCTTGGCGGACCCCGATCGCCTGGACGACGCCGCCGTCGCGGTGCTGCACCTCCTTGAGGTTCTGATCGACCTTGATCGAGCCCTGGGCGATCACGGCGCCGTTGAGATGGGCGCTSGCGGCCCAGCCGCCGCAGCCGACGACCAGGAGCAGGGCGAGCGCGGTACCGGCGAGCATATGCCGGCCGAGCCCGAAACTCGGCTCGCGCCCTTCCCTGGCGTCCCCGCCCACCTGCGATGCGACATTGCGCCTGGTCATATCCGTCTCTCCCGTCAGCGGACCCGGGATGCGAGGCCGAGCTGCCCCGCACCGAGGTCAGTAATAGTAAAGCCTGTGGCTGCCCTGGATCTCGATGGAGTAGTCCTTCTCGTCGTTCTGCTCGAGAAAGACATCGACATAGGTGTAGTCGTTGTCACCGATCTTCTCGATGCGGAAGCGGAAGGGCTGGCTGGCAGTGCCGGCCTCGTCGCCATAGGCGCTGGCGAACGGATCGGCCTCGTCCCCGGGCGCACCATTGGCGGGATCGTCATCCGTGCGGATCTGGTACTGGCTGACGATGATGCGGTCGCCGGCCTCGAGATCGAGGATCTGGTGGATCAGGTCGCGGTCATCCTCATCATAGGCCACATCGAAGGAGAAGCAGTCGTCGCCGGCACCGCCGGTCAGCGTCACTGCGTCGGCACCGATGGTGAAGTGGTCGTYGCCGCTGCCGCCGATCACCGCCTCGATATTGGAGAAGCTRTCCTCGCCGATCTCGACGCTGACCGCCTTGCCCTCGACCACGTTGATGTCGATGCATTGCGTCGCCTGGGAGTAATCCAGTGTGTCGCAGCCGCTGCCGCCATCATAGCAATCGGCCGTGGCATCGAGYGTGCCGATGATCACGTCGTTGCCGGACCCGGCTTCGACCCGGTCCCTGCCCCCACCGCCATCGAGCGTATCCGCGCCGCTGCCGCCTTCGAGCCGGTCGTTGCCCGCCCCGCCATCGACGATATCGTCTCCCGCGTCACCCTCGATCCGGTCGTCGCCWGCCTCGCCGAAGAGCCGGTCATTGCCGGCATTGCCCTCGACCCKATCGTCGCCGGCGCCGGCGAAGACGACGTCGTCATCCGCGTCGCCCTCGATCCGGTCGCRCCCATCGCCGCCGAAGACGATGTCGTTACCGGTCCCGCCATGGATCTGGTCGTCACCGGCGCCGCCCGCGAGATGATCRTCSCCGGAACCGCCRTCGAGCACATCGTCGCCGGCATCACCGGAGAGCGTGTCGTTGCCAGCCTCACCGAAGAGYCGGTCGTTGCCGCCGCCRCCGGCCGCTGCATCGTCGCCSGCGCCGAGCTGGGCCGTGTCCTGGCCGGCGCCGAACTGGACGAGGTCGACATGAGCGCCACCGGTGACGACATTGTTGCCGTTGCCGGTTCGGACCGTGTCGTTGCCGTCGCCGGTGAAGATCGTGTTGTCGCCTTCKCCGCCGTCGATCYRGTCGTCGCCGTCGCCACCGTCGAGGATGTCGTCGCCGTCCTCGCCATAGACCTGGTCATTGCCGGCGCCGCCCATGACGTGATCGTCGCCGGCATCGCCATGAACTTCATCATTCCCGGCGCCGCCATCCACGGTGTCGTCGCCCTCATCGCCATGGGCGACGTCGTTGCCGGCATCCCCGGCGATCTGGTCGTCGCCGGTGCCGCCCTGGATCACGTCATTGCCGTCACCGCCGGAGAGCTGGTCGTTGCCGGCGCCGCCGACAATGATGTCATCGCCAGCCTCGCCGAAGATGATGTCGTCGCCATCCTCGCCGAAGAGCTKGTCGTCGCCGTCRYCGCCATRGATCGTGTCGTTGCCCTCGCCGCCATAGACGATRTCGTTGCCRCGGCCGGCATAGATCAGGTCATGGCCGGCGCCGCCGCGGATGAAGTCGTTGCCGGCGCCGCCATGCAGGATGTCSGAGCCGCCGCGGCCGTCGATCACGTCATTGCCGTCGCGCCCGTCGATCAGGTCGGCGCATTCGGTCCCGGTCAGGCTGTCATCGCCGGCCGTGCCGTTGATCTCGGTGAACTCGACGACGCTGAAGAGGGCGGTCTGGGCGACCGCGACGGTGTCGTCGCTGACCTCATAGCTCAGCGTCACCGGGCCAAAATAGCCGGGCGTCGGGGTGAACTCCCAGCCACCCTCGACCGCGGTCAGCGTGCCGCTGGAGGCGGTGAGATGCCTAACCACGAGCGTATCGCCATCAGGATCCAGCGCCCCTGCGAGCAAGCCGATCGCGGTGATCAGCAGCGTCTCGCACCGCCCGATGCTGCGCAGGYTGACSACRCCGGCAAGCAGCGGGGCGCGGTTGCTGCGCGGGCTCCCGGGGCCACCGGGACCGCCGGGATTCTCGCCACCGGGTCCGCCCRGGCTCTCGCCGCCCGGGCCGGAATGGCTGCCCGGGCCGGGATGGTGGCCGCCCGAGGGCCCGTCGATATGGGCCAGTCCCTCGAAGCCATGGGCCCCGCCCGAGCCGCCGGCACTGCCGGAGAGGCCGCCGCCATGGCTGAGCGTCACGTTGTCATTGCTGGCCGGGTCCCCGAAGACATCGAGCTTGGCCGGCGAGAAGCGGCGCAGCGGCAGTTGCTCATAGTCGATCGGCGGGGAATCGATGCCGAGGAAGGCGGCAAGCCCGSCCGTGCCGACAGCCTGGCCGCCGGAGCCGATCGCCTGGTCGGGCTCGGGTTCCTTCTTGATCGCGCCGGTCTCGTCCTSGGCCTCCTTGTCCGCCTCCTCGGCCTGCGCCTGCCTCGAGGGGCCTCCCCCAGCCGCATCCTCGCCCGGGGGCTCGGTGGGCGGACCGAGATCGGACTTGGCGTGGCTGGGGAAGAGGCTCTTGACGTAGATGGGAAGAGGCTCTTGACGTAGATCGCGACCGCGGTCAGCG
>NZ_JBFTZN010000450.1:0-5367 GCF_056406775.1 Allobosea sp. P1_A7 | reverse complement strand
GGGCAGGACCGAGACCTACGAGACAGACGCCAAACGTCGGAGCCGTCTCGCCGCCGCCTATATCGAGCAGATCGGATACGACCCGTTCGAGGGCGACCCGACCATCTCGCCCGACGAGGTCGAGCAGGCGCTCAGGGACCATGCGCTTGAAATCGCCAAGGCTGATGCCATTGCGGCGAGGCACAACCAGCCATGAACATCGACGTCATCACTACGCGCGCCAACAATGCGCTGCGCAAACTCGACGTGGCGCTCTGGGTCAAGTTCGTGCGCGGAGAGGATCAGACCGTCGATGACGAGTTCCTAATCCTTTGCGGCGTCCGCGACACGGGCTGGTCGGTGCAGTGCGGCCACCGCTATGGCGTAATTAACCGCTGGATCGAGAAGGAAGGGACGCACCAGTCATGGGACTACCCGTCGCACGACGTGGCGTTCGCGCAGCTGTCGGAACTGCTGGGGCAGGAAGGCTGGACGTGATGACCGCAGACGAATACCGGCACGCGATCAAGCGTCTTGGCCTTAACCAGACCACGATCGCGCCCTTGCTCGGTATCACGGCGAGGACCAGCCAGCGGTACGCCGCCAATGGCGCTCCCGCCACGGTCCGGCGACTACTGGCCTACATCGAACACTACGGAGACACGCTGGATTAGTTGGCCTGGACGCAGGCGGAAACTCCGCCATCAGTTTTCGGGCTCTTCTTAAATGACGGCTTCCCGCCAGCAAAGGCGGTGTTTCGATATCGATCATCGTTGGTGACTTTGATGCCGCTCCATGAAGGAAGGTCGATTGGGCCGGTCCAGCAGCGACGAGGTGGATAGGGAAAATGACGGCGTCGATCTGTGCAGCGAGAAGTCTATCCGACTGACGGATTGAACCCGCAACCATAACGGATTGGGCAAGTGTCACACCGACGCAAGTTGATGGGACAGTTTGTTCCTCAGCCGCGAGCTTGGCCAACCGTCGCATCATTAAAGCGTCGCCGTCCCCTCGTCGGCGTCGCCCACCCTCCGCAGCAATTGTTGGCTCCTCGGCCTCCGATGGCTGCCCTCGATCTAGTCAGAGTGTTTACGGTGCGAGGCGAAACGTAGGACACGGCAATTCCGCGCTCGGCCAGCAGATCCTCGACGTCGCGGAAGCTGAGGGTGAACCGGAGACACAGCCAGATTGCCTGCTGGATGATCGCGGGTGGAAAGCGATAACCGCTGTAACTGATCTTTGCCATGCTCAATGGCTACCAACCCCCGAGCTAGCGAGCCAATGGACTATCCCAGACGAGAAGCAGCAGCGCCTTGAGCTCGGTGAAACGCTCTGGCCCAAGTTCGATGCTCCACTCGCGCTCGATGTCGCGCAATATGTCGACCATCTTCCAGAATGCGGCGTGTCCACGTTCGGTAAAGCGGATCTCCCGGGCGTTGCCGGCGCCCGGAACATCCGACCGGACGATATAGCCGAAGCCCTCCAGACTCCGGAGCAGTTGGTTGATGGCTTGCTTGCTCATGCCGGCTCGATCGGCGAGCGTGGCCGGGCGAACGTGATGAGGACCGGGAAACTGCAACACCGCCATATGCGGCAGGCGCAACTCGTCAAAGCCAGCGGCGTTGAGCTCCTTGATGAGCCGCCGCTGGATTGCCTGGGCTGGAACGCGCAGCAAGGCGCCGATCAGCATGTCCTCGGTTCGCATCGGCAGGCCTTCTGAGATAGATCGTTGACTTTCGGTAAATGGCGTTTACCATCAAATGGTAAATGTAGTTTACCAAATGAGGTTTCGCAATGCCGCAGCCAGCCATAGGTCCCTGCATCAACCCTTCAGACGAAGCCATTGTGACCAGTGGGCTCGCGGTCCATTTCCTGCTGACCGGAGACAATTCGAACGGCAGCATTGCGGCCTTTGAACTACTGGTCCCAGCGTCTCAGCGATTACCAGCTCCCGCGCACAGCCACGACCACTATGAAGAGACGATCTATGGCATCGACGGTGTCCTGACCTGGACGGTCGACGGGAAGCAGATCGATGTTGGGCCAGGACAGGCACTATGCATTCCGCGAGGCGCCGTTCATCGGTTTGATAACAATGGAAGTCAGGACGCGAAGACACTTTGCGTGATTACGCCGGCCGCGATTGGACCGGAGTATTTCCGCGAGGTCTTCGCCGTGGCCAATGCGGCACCCGGTGGTCCACCGGACCGGGCCAAGATGGTCGAGATCATGCGCCGTCACGGCCTTACGCCAGCAGTGCCCTAGATATAGAGGCCAGGAGAGTCAGCAGGCGCTGATTTTTTCCGTTGCGGCCTCGGCCAGGGCATCCGCACCAAACCCTGCTCAGTCGTCCCGAGACACGCAAAAGCCTCTGGCAGGGTCGCCGCGGTGTGGCCGCGAGGGACGGGGCTCAAGCTTCGCTGGCCCGGACCTGGGCGATGTAGTCGGCGATCCGTTGCTTCGCCTGCTCGACGCTCTTTGCGTCCTCGAACAGTATGCGCTTATTGATGTTGTCCCGACCGGCGAGGCGCCGCCCGTTGACGGGTACGATCACGAACGGTGCCGCTAGCCAGTTTTCGCGCGTGCTGGTCCAGATCGTAATCTCGCCTCTGCGGGTGGTGTGTTGCTGCCTATGCCAGCCCAGTTGGGAGGCATCGGGAAAACCGCGCCGGTCGGTATATTCCCACATCGCTGTAATCCTTGATACGCAACGCCCCCAGACACAAAACAAGGCTGCGCGCATCACATGCGCATCGCAAGTCCCATCTTGCGAGGGCTGCGCCACCGCTGCAGCATCGCTACGATTAGCGCCCAACATTGCCCAGACATGGCCAAGGGCAGGCGATTCGCAGCGGCGCTCTCCGTGGTTGACTTTAACTCGGGGGGCCTATGCCCCCTCGTCACCTGACCGCGCATTTCGCCGTTCGGGTTCGCGGCGGTGTGAACGTTAAAGTAGGTCTGTCCCGCGATCAGCGCCTGCGCTTGATCGTCGGTCAATGTGGCCGATCCTTCGAATGGCCCCGACGTGACACCAAGCGCGAGCATCGGCAGCATTGCACCCCGCTATCACCTCGACCGGGTGGCGACCGGAACTCGGCCAGAGCAAGAAGGCCGCGCGCCAGCCCGTTGCGATGGCCGGATCGTCGGACCAGGCTCCAGCCTCCGCGATCCGGCCCGTTTACTCACACTTCGCGTAGTGTCCAGAATAGAGCGCCCGTTCGCGTTGATATGGATCAATTATGGGCATCGAGACCCGCGCCGCCAAGCTGGAGCAGGCCCTCGATGAGGCGCCGGCAGCGACCGTCGTTGCATAGTATGACCGACGCTATTTCCGCGACGGAAGCCTTAGCCTCGTCATCGCCGCCACGCGTGGCCCGGAGATCAACGCAGCCAAACGCTTCTTTCCGACGGTTCGAGGCTGAAATAGCATTGGCTAATCTTGTCCTTACTTGACCAAGCTGCCTTTCGTCAGCACCATGGGGCATTGCACGACCTTGCTCTGCATCGCTTCGGCGGCAGGAGCCGGGGGTAGCGGATAAGCAGACACCGATCCAAGGCTCCCCGGCGCGCTCCCCAGAGGGGCCGGGTTACTGAGACCCCGTAGCACCAGCTCTCCGGACTGGTCGCTACGGGGCTTTTTCCCCACGCTGATGTGCAATGAATTTCACTCGAACCGGATGAATGGCTACTAAATCCAAACTCGGCTGCTGCAACGGGGCGACCGGGACGCAACAGGCTTACGATTGAGCGCCTGAGGTCGGTTCAATGCAGTCGCGTACATTGCAGTAAACGCAGCACTCGATCCCTTGTTACCGCCCAGCTCTTAGCTCGAGCATCTTCTGGCCGGGCGCGATATGAAACACTGCCTTTGACACACGACGTTTCCAGATGAGGGGAGCGCCCATCGCTGATTTCCAGCTTCATCGGCTTGCCCTCGTTGCCGACGGGCGCGCCGAACAGGCAGCCTGAATTTGCGCTTCGGATGAAATTTCCGCCTCAAACCCCGAGGTTAAACTGTGGACCTAAAACTGAACGGCCAAGCAGCCCTTGTTACCGGTTCCACCGGCGGAATCGGCCTTGAGATTGCGCGGTGCCTTGCCGCCGAGGGCGCCGATGTGATTGTCTGCGGGCGCGGAAAGAATAAAGTCGATGCCGCAGTCTCCAGCATTGCGGCCGGGCGGGTCGATATCCTCGTCAACAACCTCGGCATTTATGAAAGCAAGCCGTTCGGCGACATCACCGACGACGATTGGATGCGTTTCTTCGAAGTCAATCTGGTAAGCGGAGCGCGGCTTGCGCGGGCGGTATTCCCCGGCATGCTTGAGCGCAATCAGGGGCGCATCATCTTCGTATCGAGCGAATCGGCGCTGTCGGTGCCAGCGGAGATGATCCACTACGCCGTAACCAAGACCGCACAATTGACGATCGCGCGCGGCCTTGCGGAACTGACCAAAGGAACCAAGGTCACTGTCAATTCAGTCATGCCGGGCCCGACGCGCGCAGACGGGATCGAGGCATTCCTGCGCAGTCAGGCGAGCGATCCGTCGGCTTCGATCGAGACGATTGAAGCGGAGTTCTTCGCAAAGGCACGGGCATCTTCGCTTCTGCAACGCATGATCGAACCCGGTGAAATAGCGAGCCTCGTCGCCTATCTCGCTAGCCCCCTTGCTTCCGCAACCAACGGTGCGGCCTTGCGCGTGGAAGGCGGACTTATCACGACCATCGCCTAGCTAACCGCCGCGGTGGCCTTGGTCGCGCGTCGCGCCTGCACGATCTCATCGAGGATATCGCCGTCCTGATCGACCGCGCGCAACAGCCAGTCCTTCTGACCGCCGATGCTGACGACGACCTCGTCGAGGTGCCAGACGTTGCGTGGACCCGGTTTCTTCCGCCGGAGCCGGCGGGCATAATCCCGCCCCAACTTGGTTGCCCAGCGCGCTCCGTCTCGTAGGTGACGGCAATGCCGCGCTCCAGCGGCATCTCCACCACCAGACAAAGGGTCTTGGGAAGCGAAAGTACGCGGGAGTTCATGTGACAACGCCTCCGCACCGCCTCGAATGACTGAGCATTTAGTCGCGGTTGCGGCCGCTAGTCCGCGAGTTTGTCGATCCGCCTAAGGGTCTGGACGAGGACCTCGAAGATAACCGCCGTGGACCAACCAAATAGCAGGATGCCATTCATAGACGTGATGGGGCCAAGGAGACGCCAGCCAACAACTGGCGTGATGTCGCCATAGCCAAGGGTCGCGAAATTCACGAACGCGAAGTAAAGGAACTCCGAATCTTCCGGAACTGCGCCTACAATGCGGTAGGTAATCGCCCAAATCACCGCTTCAACGGTGTGTGCCGCCATTAGCACACACACTACAGCGGACATGACCATGGAAAG
>NZ_JBFTZN010000449.1:0-2985 GCF_056406775.1 Allobosea sp. P1_A7 | reverse complement strand
GGTCGCGGCGATCGCCGCCGAGAAGAAATATTTCATCTCGAACACACCACGCGAACAGATCAGATATTTGTTCGAGGTGACGCGCGAGACCGTCGATTCGTGCATGCCAATGGCATCCGCGACCGTCTTCAGGTTCAGCGGCCGCAGATGTTCGACGCCATGCGCGAAGAAGCCATCCTGCTGGCGCACGATCTCGCTTGCGACCTTGAGGATGGTGCGGGCGCGTTGCTCGAGGCTACGCGTCAACCAGTTCGCCGTCTGCAGGCATTCGGCGATGAAGGCCTTGTCCAGGTCGTTCCGCGCCGCCCGGGAGACGCGGGCGTGATAGGTCTGGTTGATCAGCACGCGCGGCAGGGTATCCGGATTGAGATCGACCAGCCAGGAACCGTCCGGCGCCGGCCTGATGAAGACATCCGGAACGACGGTCTCGGCCGCCGAGCCGCCGAAACCCCGTCCGGGCTTAGGGTCAAGCCTGCGGATTTCCGCGACCATGTCGGCGATATCCTCGTCGTCGACGCCGCAGATGCGCTTGAGCGCCGAGAAATCACGCTTGGCGACAAGGGGGAGGTTGGCGACCAGAGCCTGCATGGCCGGGTCGAAGCGGTCGCGCTCCCGCAGCTGGATCGACAGGCATTCGCGAACATCGCGCGCGCCGACGCCGGAGGGGTCGAAGCCCTGGATGACGCCAAGCACGTGCTCGACCTTGTCCGCGCTCACACCGAGCCGCTCTGCGATCTCAGGCACCGACTCGCCGAGATAGCCAGAATCATCGACCGCATCGATGAGGTGGCTGCCGATCAGTCGCTCCGCAGGATCGGTCATCGCGAGATCGAGCTGTGCGCTGAGGTGATCGCGCAGGGACAATTCCGAGGTCAGGCTGGACTCGAAGCCTTCCGACCCGTCCTCGAACGAACCACCGGATCCGCCATAGGCGCCGCCGGTGATCGGCAGGCTGTCGGCCCCCTTCGTGTCGAGGCGGGCGATTGTCGGCTGTTCGCCCTGGAAGACGTTGTCGAGCCCGGTGCCGAGCCGGCCTTCCATGCCGTCCTGGGTGTTCAGGCTCTCGGCACGCGCAAAACTCTCGGGATCAGCCGCCAGGGGGCTATCGCCGCCATTGAGCTGTACAAGAGCCTCAGACGCGTCATCGCGCTCCAGCAGCGGATTCCGCTCCAGCTCACCCTCGACAAAGTTCTGAAGTTCGAGATGCGAGAGTTGCAGGAGCTTGATCGCCTGCAGCAGCTGCGGCGTCATCACCAGGGACTGTCCCTGGCGCAGCTCCATGCGCGGCATCATCGCCATTGCGCTCTTGACCTCTCATCCGCTTCGGCATGTTTCTTGCCTTCGGAACAAAGCCTAGCCGCGCAACGCGGGCGCGTCAAAGCCTCTGCACGCGCTTTGTGCAGAGAAATTAATGCAGTGCAGCATTCTGCCGAGATTATGGCAGCGGCATCACGGCCGGCTGGATCAGAGCTTGAAATCCTCGCCGAGATAGACACGGCGGACGTCCGGATTGGCGATGATCTCGGCCGGAGAGCCCTCGGTGAGCACGCGGCCGGAATGGATGATATAGGCGCGATCGACGAGGCCGAGCGTCTCACGGACATTGTGGTCGGTGATCAGTACGCCGATGCCACGATCGGTCAGCTGGCGCACCAGCGCCTGAATGTCGCCAACGGCGATCGGATCGATGCCGGCGAAGGGCTCGTCGAGAAGAATGAAGGACGGCCGCCCGGCCAGGGCGCGGGCGATCTCGCAACGGCGGCGCTCGCCGCCCGACAACGCGATGGAAGGAGCCTTGCGCAGGCGAGAGATCGTGAACTCTTCCAGAAGCGTATCGAGCTGACGCTCACGGCTCTTGCGGTTCGGCTCCACGACTTCAAGGACGGCCCKGATGTTGTCCTCGACAGTGAGGCCACGAAAGATCGAGGCCTCCTGCGGCAGGTAGCCAATTCCAAGCCTCGCGCGCTGATACATCGGCAAGCCGGTGATATCGTTGCCTTCCAGCGAAATGACCCCGAGATCGGCGGGCACCAGACCAGTGACCATGTAGAAGATCGTGGTCTTGCCGGCGCCGTTTGGACCGAGCAGGCCCACCGCTTCGCCCTGCCGGACGTAGAGGCTCGCCTCGCTCACCACCGTGCGGCCGCCATAGCTCTTGCGCAGGCCGCTGACAGCGAGAATACCCGGTCCACCGATCGATGCGGCAGATGATGTTGCCGGCTCGGCCTCGCTGTCCCGCGCCTTTGCGCCGAACAGTCCGCGCAAGCGCCCGAACATGCCGGGGCTTTGCTCGCTCCGGGGTGCCGTAGCCTGAGCGGGCAGGGTCGAACTGTCGGATTGCGGCATGGAATGGACTGTCACTGAGAGCAGGGCTCGCTGATGTGAAAGGCAGTCGGCCCGGCATACGCCGGACCGGAGCGGCTAGTTGGTCGGCGGGCTCGCCGGGCGAGCGGGGGCCGCGGCACCGGGCTTGGGCGGAGTGTTCTTGCCCGCGTCCTTGCCGGCCTCGCCGGAATTCGGAACGAAGAAGCCCTGCACGCGCCCCTTGTTGTTCTCGATATTGGCGACGCCGGTCTCCGTGTCATAGACCAGCCGCTCGCCACGGGTGATGTTCGGCCCGTCATTCAGGGCGACATTCCCGGTCATGATGACCTTGTTGTTGGCGCGGTCGAACACCGCCTTGTCCGAGGTCGCAGCCTGCGTCTTCGAGACCACTGTCACCGGACCATCGCATTCGATGCGCTTGATGCTGCTGTCATTGGATTGCGGCGCGCCCCCCGCTGCGGCTGGCGCCGGCGTTGCTGGACGCGATGCTCCTGGTACGGTCCCAGCGCCGCGCCCCTCGTAGAACACGGTCATGACCGAGCACCGCACCGTGGTCTCGCCCTGCACCGCCACGACATTGCCGGTGAAGACCGCGCGATTTTCCTTGTCGAGCACATCGAGCTTGTCAGCATCGATCTTGATCGGCTCCTTGCTGTCGCC
>NZ_JBFTZN010000448.1:0-2988 GCF_056406775.1 Allobosea sp. P1_A7 | reverse complement strand
GGTCTCGGGCGACGGATGGGCCAAACTTCAAACGGACGGCTCCCTCAAGGGCGAAATCCGCGTCCACAACGGTGACGATTCCACCTTCATCGCCCGCCCTAGGACGACTTCTTCAACAGCCTGCTAGGGCATCGGCCCGAAAAGTGGATTCCGGTTTTTGGGAAAGCCGATGCAAACACAAAGGGTTAGATCATCAGACCAGATACGGTTTCCGGTTCGATGATCTAACCGGCCGGCCGCGAGCGGGCCTCCCGAATGAGGATGTCGACGCTGACGATGAAGACCCAGACCGGGAAGATGATCACGGTCCAATCCAGGAATTGGCTGCCGATCAGGATGATGGCGGCGGCGATATACCCTGTGATCGCCGTTGCGCGTGCGGCAATTCCGGTGCGCAGGACGATCGTCGAGGCCGTCATCAGGAAAACGCCCGCCATTTTCAGGGCGTAGATGCTGGTCAGGTGATAGGCGAGCGACCGCGCAAGCATGAAGGTCATCGATCCCGGCAGGTCCCTGGGAAGCGCGGAATAGGCGATGAGGATGGCTCCGACCGAAGAAGCGGAGACGAAGAGCAGGCCGATGAACAGAAGACCGCTTCCGAGAAAGACCGTCGCAAACAACTTGTCTTCGGCCGCCCCCATCCGGTCGCGGAGGACACCGACGAACCACAGGAACGCGATGCCCGCGAACGGGATCAGGTTGAGCGCGAGCGACACTTTCCAGGATTGCGGACCCAGCCAGTCGCCAGGGTCTCGCGGGTCCAGCCGCACGGTGTCGAGGATCAGAAAAAGCGAGGTCAGCAGCAGCACCGAAAAAAGGATCCCGGCGGCGGCGGCAGCCCTCGGGGTCTTCAGGCCCTTTGCCGGATGCGGGTTGTAGCCACTCGCTAGGGGGTCGGTTGTCATCGTGGTCCAACCCTTCTTTCAAAACGGCTCCAGAACGCTGACGAATCTCCGGGAAACACGCCGTTTTGTCAGGCGCCAGGTTCCCATTGGTTTGTTGCGGTGGCAATCGAACTGCACGGACATGATGCAAGGCTGGCTGGCTCTGCCCGACTGATCGCAAGTCATTGCTACGAGATAAGGCCCAGTTGCTCCGCGGAGAGGACAAGCTCGGCTATCGAGCGTGCGGCCATCTTTTCCATCACATTGTGCCGGTGAGCCTTGACGGTGCGAATGGTGGTTCCGAGTTCGTAGGCGATCTGCTTGTTCATCCGGCCTCGCGCCACAAGAGCGAAGACCTCGCGTTCCCGCGGGGTGAGGCTGCCGAGCCGGAGCGCGCGCAAGACGGCGCCACCCTCGTCGTGCCTGGTGCGACGACACCGGGCCAGCGCCCGGTTTATCGCATCGAACAGCACGTCCTTGGTGACCGGCTTCGTCAGGAAATCCTCTGCGCCGGCCTTGATCGTGCGGACGCTGGTTGGAATGTCGCCATGGCCAGTGAGGAAGATCACGGGCAATCTCGATCCAGCCGCATTCAGGCGGAGCTGAAGGTCGGGCCCGCTAACGCCGGGAATATCGACGTCGAGCAGAATGCAGCCGTCAGTTCCTTCGTCGGGAAGCTGGTCCAGGAGCTCGGCTCCGGTCCCGTATGATTTCGCCTGGAAGCCTGAGGCTTCGAGCAAACGAACCATTGCGGTTCTGAAGGACGTGTCATCATCGACCAGATAGATATTGGCTGGCATGGAGGCCCTTCATGTCTTCATGGCGGGGAGATGGATATGGAAGGCGACCCCGCCATCATCGCGGTTGGCCACCCAGATCCGCCCGCGATGCGCGAGAATGATCTTCCTGCTGATCGCCAGTCCGAGGCCCATGCCATCGGCCTTCGTGGTGTAATACTCATCGAARAGCTTCCCCAATGCATGGGGCGGGACCGACGGTCCGTCGTTGATGATGGATAGTTCRACGATGTTTCGTCCMCGGRCCACGCTCCTTGCGACGATTTCCCGTCGAGMGCYGCCAYTGCCGATGATGGCATCGAGTGCGTTGATGGTGATGTTGAGGATCACCTGCTGAAKCTGGATGGCATCGGCMGGRATCTCCGGAAGTCTCTCGTCCAGCTCTGCTTTCAGGACGATATCGTTGGCGGCTGCACGGCTGGAAACGAGCCGGAACGTATCGCGGACRCAGCGGTTCAGATCGATCGTCCGGGTGGGCGACSGTGTCGGTCGGATCATGTTCCGCACGCGGTCGATGATCTCGACCGCGCGCATCTCGTCCCGCTTGATATCCGCGACGATGTCCTGAAGGTCCGCGATGCTGGGGGCTGCGTTCCTGAGGATGATCTCGGCCGCTTCGGTATTGATGAGGATTGCGCTGAGCGGTTGCTTGAGTTCATGCGCGATGAACGCAGACATTTCTCCGAGCGAAATCCGCCGCTCGACCGTCATGGCTTCGGACAGGAACTGACTTGCCTCCCGCTCTGCAGCAGCGCGTCGCTGGCGTTCGACGAGCAGCAGGACGATCAGGACTGCCTGCAGGAACAGCGCGATCGAGAACCCTGCGATCGGCCAGCCATATTGCTCCCAGGCCGTGGGCTGACGCGCGACCATGTCCGAGTAGCGGAGCGCCTGCGAGACCTCGCCGGGTCCGGAGCCGAGGACGAGATTGAGGAGGAGGCCGGAAATCACGGCCAGGACGAAGACCCCGCACAGGATCAGGTATCGGTGCCGGACAGCACGCAGCGTCACCGTGGCGGCCTGCGCCCCCGCGGGAAGTCGAACGCCCAGTGCCGCCTCGGAGCGCTGCAATGTAGCCTCCCTGTCGCTGCCTCACCCGTTGCGTTTCAGCAGGTTTCCGCGACCCAGTGCCTCGCGAAACTCGTTTCCTGGTGGTCGTCCAGTTTCTGGCGCTTCGGCAGCTTGATCTTCTCGCGCGGCGGCGCCTCGTAGGGGATCGAGGACAGGATATGAGAGATGATGTTCAGCCGGGCGCGGCGCTTGTCGTCGGAATGGACGGCAAACCAGGGCGCCCAGCTCGTATCACT
>NZ_JBFTZN010000447.1:0-3008 GCF_056406775.1 Allobosea sp. P1_A7 | reverse complement strand
TGTTCTCCGACACGTAGTCGTCAAGATACTCGGGAAGCAGGACACCCTGCCGACGGTCTTCACTCTCAACGAAGCGCTTCATCTAAGCTCCCGGAGCATCACCTCCAGGAATCCTAGCCGACTCGGCTCTTTTCACACAGCCTCGGTGGAAAGCCGAAGTTGGCCGCGCGCCTGTCTCACGTCTCTTCMGCAACAACTTCCGACATTGAGGGGTTGCCCAGGACGGACAGCMTTGGKGCGGTCTCGGTAGCTCCTGAGGGACCTTCGACGATGCATGTAATTTCGGCCCGATGGCCTGCGCGACCGCCGCGGCGATCTCTAGATTGTTGGCGCTGAGGCGCTAACGGACTGCGCTCACTTGCGGAACGATTGCCCAAAGAGAATGGTGAAGCCTGAGCAATCCTGTGCCGCTCAGGCATATTAGGTTAGCGCGACGCTGTTTGACGAATTCTCGCTCTGCATTTGGAGGCTGGAGATAGCCATGACGCTAACTGCGAAAAACGATGGCCCCCTAAAACGCATCCTCGTTGCAACCGATCTTTCGACGAGATCGGACAGGGCGCTACGACGGGCCACGCTCATAGCAAAACGTTTGGGTTCTTCACTTTCGCTTGTCCATGTCGTGGATGGCGATTTGCCTCATCGCATGATCGAAGCGGAGCGATCGGCCGCCATATCCGTGCTCGAAGATACTGTTCGATCAACCTGCGAAGCCGATGGGGTGTCAGCCAAATTCGAGATCGTGGTAGATGACTCGTTCAACGGAATATTGTCCGCCGCCGATGAATTCGGCGCCGACCTGATCGTCCTAGGACCTCATCGCCGCCGCTTCCGGGACGTTTTCACTGGGACCACCGTCGAGCGTGTCATTCGACGGAGCCGCATTCCAGTCTTGGTCGCGATCCAGCCCCCTTCAACTGTATATGAACGAACTCTCCTCGCGCTCGATTTTGACGATGCGTCGAAGGCGGCAGCCCAGGGTGCCTTGCGCATGGGAATCTTCAGCAAGTCCGCCGTGAAGATCGTTCATGCGTTTGATGCTCCGGCCCTCGGGCTGATGAAGCGATCTGTTCTAGATCCGGTAGCGATCAATGCGTACCTGGATAAAGAACGGGTCGAAGCAGCGGAGCGACTTGAGGCGTATACAAACGAGCTTGGAATTCCACCTACGCCCAGCGGCGTCGTTCTGCGTGAAGGCAGCCCTGCGCAAACTATCCTGGTTAGCGCCCAGGATGAACGCAGCGATCTTATCGTCCTCGGGACCAGCAAGAAGAGCGGAGTAAAGCGTGCCTTGATAGGCAGCGTGGCCGAGCAAGTACTTCGCGACGCAGAACGTGACATTCTCATTATCCCGGCTGACCAGACTGACGAAGTTGCGGTCGCATCAGCGTAGGTTAGCGACTCGTTTTCAGACGTCGCACCCCTTCGCGTCTGGGCGGCTGAGTGGGGAATGCAGACGCACGGTCGGCGCAGGAGCGAGCGCGGAGATGCCTCTTGGGTTCCCTCTGTCCGGCCGCCCACGCCGAACGCATCAGGCAGGAATTCCCGGCATCAGGTAGCGAAGGCCACCTGAGGCCTACTAAGCATCTGAATCGGGAAGGTTTCGTGCTTCTCGGTGATTCCAAAAATTTTGTAACGAGTGGATGGCATCGATGGGCAACTCCCAGCACTGACCTCGCCGGCTCCAGGGACCGCCCGGACGTTGCCCATTAGCAGACGTTCCGAGAGTCGCGGGCGGGTGGAGAGCCGAAGTTGGCTGTCTGCCCAGAACCGGACATTCGTGCCTTGGGGCGCGTCTCCTACTGGTTGTGTGTGGTCCTTCGAATTTTGCGCTCTGTAGGCCTAGCAGTTCAAAAAGGACGAAAGCGAAAGATATTCCCTGATTTTGTAAGTCTTTTGCCTTGCACTGCATGTATTATTCGATGCCTTAAATCGAACATTGACATTGGCTGTGTCGACGTGTAGATTGGTTTTTGTCGATATTTGCTTGGACGGTCCTTGTTATTTTCGCGCTTCGGCGCGGCTCTGATGAACTCCCCCTTTCGAAATCGTTCTGAACTCGCCGAACATTCGTTCGGCGAACGACAGGTCTTGCCAAAAGGAGGGTTTCTCATGACCACCGGCACAGTGAAATGGTTCAATTCCACCAAGGGTTTTGGCTTCATTCAGCCTGACGACGGCAGCCAGGATGTGTTCGTTCACATCTCCGCCGTCGAGCGCGCTGGAATGCGCGATTTGCAGGAAGGCCAGAAGCTCGGCTTCGAAGTCGCCCGCGACAACAGGTCCGGCAAGATGGCGGCCGAGCAGCTCCAAGCCGCATGATCTGACTGTTTCTTCGACGATGACCACGGATGTACTGGCATCGTCGACAAACAGTCATTCGAGGGAAGGCCAAGCTTCTGCTTGGCCTTTTTTCGTTACTGCCGGCGACAGCGGAATACCGCACAGGAGATGGACATGGCTGAACATTCAAAGCAGCGCGTCGATGCCGACAATAATTTTCTGAAGACCCAGACCCAATTGCTCGCGCGCAATCGGATCATGTTGGAGTCCGATACCCTCGCCCGGCACCGTGATGCGAACACGGCTAAACTGAAGCAACAGCGCCTGGAGAAGGAAGCCAATGATCGAGCCGCGGCATTGGCTGCGCCAACGGTAAAGAAGCGGAAAAAAGCCATCGCCGCCTGAGCGCCAGGCGCCGGCGCGACGGCGGGCCGGGCCTGCCGCTTCCCCCGAAATCGAGCGGATGACCGGTGTCGGCCTTCGAGTGGCTCCTGCCTCTCGGTTTGACGCTACCCTGTTGAAAATGGCCCGCCGCTCCGAAAGGGGTGGCGGGCCTTCTCTTTTGGGGCGGTAGGGGTCAAGCAAAAGCGCCCACGGCGGGGTCATAGAGCCCGCCGTCGATCGCTTTGGGTGATTATCCGACAAGCCTCTGCGCCACGCTGCGCGATAATGAGTTCCCGCCAGGGGTCTGGCTTCTCTGCGAAGTCGGCGCTGAGCCGCTTCAT
>NZ_JBFTZN010000446.1:0-3008 GCF_056406775.1 Allobosea sp. P1_A7 | reverse complement strand
GGTCTGGGCAACGACGTGCTCAGCGGCGGGGCCGGTGCCGACACGCTGAACGGCGGCGCAGGCAACGATCTGCTCGATGGCGGCGCCAATCCCAACACTACGGGCGACGTCATGACCGGCGGTGCCGGCGACGACACCTATGTCATCGATGATGTGACCGGCACGGCGGCCCAAAGGGACCAGGTCATCGAGGCCGCAGGCGCTGCCGGCGGCATCGATACGGTGACCGGATCGGTCAATCTCAACCTCGCAGACTACGCCAATGTCGAGAACGTCACGCTGACGGGAACCGCGAACGTAAACGCCACTGGCGGTATCGGCGACAACATCCTCACCGGCAATGCCGGCAACAACGCACTGACCGGCGGCGCCGGTACGGACACGGCGGTGTTCACCGGATCGGTGCTCGACCATACCGTCACCACGACCAATGCGGGCGTGCTGACCATCACAAGCGATGCCGATGGCCGCGACACGCTGACGACGATCGAAAAGGTTCAGTTCGGCGCGACGGCCTACACCACCCAGYTGGGAACGGCAGCCGGGACGACGATCACCGGCTCGGCKGGCAACGACCTGATCTTCGGCCTCGGGGGCAACGATACGATCAATGCCGGCRCYGGTGACGACGCCATCGTCTGGCGGGTCGGCGATGGCCGCGAYGTCGTCAATGGCGGGGCCAACGGAACGGTCGGCGATGCCTTCAGCATCACCGGCGACAATTCGGACGAGGTCTTCTCGATCTATTCCAGGTTCGAGTGGCTGAAAGTCGCAGGCAATCTCGCCAGCGATCTCAAYGCCAACACGGATATCGTGATCACCCGCAACGGCACGGGYACGGCCTCGGTCGTGGCCGAGCTGGATCAGATCGAAGAGATTTCGATCAATACCGGTGGCGGCAATGACAGCGTCCTCGTGGTCGGCAACCTGACCCCCTCGGATCTGCGCTTCAACACCATCACGGTGAACTCCGGCACAGGTGACGACACGGTCGACGTGACGGCTCTCGAATCGGCCCACCACRTCGTGCTCAATACGGGCGGCGGCTCCGACCATCTGGTTGGCATGCGTGCCCAGGATGAAATGCACGTGACCGGACCARCTGCCGCCGGCGGATCGACTGGCGGCGGTGGCGGTAACGGCGGGGGCTCCGGAAACGGGAGCGGGAACGGCGGCGGCATCACTGGCGCGTTCGACCTCACCGCCGGCGACGTTGCGGGGCTAAAGCACCTGGTCAACGGCCAGGAAGTCCCCGGGGATGACGACACGGTGCCCGGCGTCCGCGATCTCAGCGGCCACGGCAACAATCTCGCCCATCCCGATTACGGTGCGGCGGACGAGCACTTCATCCGGCTGACCGAAGCCCGCTACGGCGACTACGACGCGGCGACCGGCAACAACCAGATCAATCCGATCTTCGAGGGGCTCGATCCGCGCAATATCAGCAATATCCTGGGCGTGCAGGAAGCAGATCTGCCGAAGAACAGCAACGACGCCAATATCTTCTTCATGGCCTTTGGCCAGTATTTCGACCACGGCCTCGACTTCCTGCCGAAGGGTGGCAATGGCGCGATCCAGATCGGCGCTCCCGGCAACGGCGCGCCCGGATCAGGCAACCCGGCCGATCTCACCCGAGGCACGGTCGACGAAATCGTCGATGGCGTTCCCCAGCATATCAACCGGACCTCGCCCTTCGCGGACCAGAACCAGGCCTATGGCTCGAACGGGCTCGTCGGCCAGTTCCTCCGGGAAGGCGACGGCGATGGCGGTCTCGGCTCGATGCTCCTGGCGGGAGGGCCGGATCCGTCTGACCCGAACTTCCGGTTGCTGCCGACGCTGCGCGAGCTGATCCTCGAGCATTGGGAGAACAACACCGTCTTCACCGGCCTGCCGGGCGGCCCGGTCGCCTTCCAGACCTATTTCGCGGGGCTGGTCAACGGCGGGGTGATCAACACCACGATGGCGGCGACCATGGCATCCAATTTCATGGGCACCGGACATGCGCTGCTGCTCGATGCCAATCCGTTCATCAGCGTGCTCGACCACTAYATYGCTGGCGACGGCCGGGCGAACGAGAACTTCTCCCTGACCGCGATGCACACGATCTGGGCGCGCAAYCACAACTTCCACGTCGAGAATCTGGTGGAGGCCGGCTTCCAGGGCACRCAGGAGGARCTCTTCCAGGCGGCCAAGATCATCAACGAGGCCGARTACCAGCGCGTCGTCTTCGAYGAGTTCGCCGATCATCTCATCGGCGGCATCAAGGGCGATGGCRRCCACGGCCATGGCGRCTAYAATCCRGATGCGACRGCYGCCATCTCGCATGAGTTCGCGGCGGCCGTGTACCGGGTCGGTCACTCCCTGATCGGCCAGACCATGACCGTGCTCGATGCCGACGGTCAGCCGAAGCAGGTGGCGCTGTTCGACGCCTTCCTGAACCCGACGAACGACGCCGGCGCCTTCACTGCTCCCTTGCCCCCCGGCTACGTCCCGCAGCCCGGCTATGAGCAGCTCGGCGTGGGATCGATCCTGGGCGGCATCATCAGGCAGCCGGCGGAGGAGGTTGACTTCAATATCGTCGACGCGGTGCGCAACGATCTGGTGCGGATCAATGCCGACCTGTTCGCCTTCAATGTGGCACGCGGCTGGGATGTCGGGCTGGGAACGTTGAACCAGGTGCGTTCGGATCTTGCCGCTTCGCAGGATCCCTATGTCTCCSAGGCCGTCGGATATGCCGGAAACCTCTCACCCTATCCCTCCTGGGAGGACTTCCAGCAGCGCAACAATCTGAGCGATGCAGTGATCGCCCAGTTCAAGCAGGCCTATCCCGACCTCGTCCTGGACGCCAATGAGATAGCTGCCTTCCAGGCGATCAACTCGAATATCAGCGTGGCCATCCAGGCCGACGGCACCGGCATCGTGAAGGGGATCGACCGGGTCGATCTCTGGGTCGGTGGCCTTGCCGAGACGCATATCAATGGCGGCATGGTCGGGCAGACCTTCTGGGT
>NZ_JBFTZN010000445.1:0-3017 GCF_056406775.1 Allobosea sp. P1_A7 | reverse complement strand
GCGCACGATCCGCTCTCGACCCAACTGCGTCAGACGGGCATTCTTGTGGATGTTCATCCGGTCCTCCTTCGATGGAGACTGAAGCTTCGCAACCTCAGCTTCCTCGCTCGGGACCGGATGGACAACCTATTGAGAGCTCACAGCTAGGCGCGGCCCGACAAAATCGATCAGGATGCCGCCATGAGAATACAGGCCGCAATCGCTGTGGTGGGATTGATTTGCGTCGGGTGCACGACGCAACCGGCGAGCTATGCCGGTTCCCTCAACCATTCGGACCGGAAATGGCAAAGCGCAGCCTGCAAAGAGGCGCGACAGAAAGCCGAGAATTACGCTTCAGCGGAGACGGAGCATCTGAAGTCATCGGCCATGATTGGGGTACTGAGCCCATCCGGCGCCCTGGCAGCCGTCAATGTGACCAACCAGCAGAACGTCCGCCGCAAGCAGTTCAATCGCGATCTGCACCTCAGATGCTCAAGCGCTCCGCTGCCTGGTGATCTGACAAATATCCCGGAGATCCAAGCTCCCCCGATGCTCGATGTCGGCAGAGGCAACTGATCAAGTCATGTGTTAGGCTCAGGCCTCGCGCGCCCAAAACTCAGAAACCAGCCCTGCCGAGGCGGCTCACAAGAGCATTCGACCCAATCCGCCTCTGTCATGATCGGGCTGAGCCCGTCCGGCTCGGCAAAATCGATTAGCGCCCCATCCTTGCTCGCATCCCATTCCTTGTCTGTGAGCGGCCGGTCGCTGACGCTGTAGCGGATACCCTGGCCCTGTCGGTCGCATGCGAGCCGAAGAAGGCGACGCTGCAATTCACGGCTCAAGGGTCATTTTTCCTGATGAAACCGCGAAACGAAACACGGCGGCGCCGGCCATAGATGCRGCGTTGCCGTCGGCCTTCCTCGATCGCGTACGCAGCAATGGCGACACCGGCTAACGCGACAAGCCCGCCAATGGCGAAAAGCGTGGCTGTTAGCGTCATGGTTGCCTCGCGAGCGTCAACAAAAGACCGCTCAGCAAGAGCGCCCTTGGCAATGGTTCTAGCTTAGGGAGCGCGCCTGGCACCGTAGAGGAGTGGTAAAAAGCCAAACGAATAGAGCAAAGCGACAGAAAGGATTTCATGAACGCTCCCTCCAAACTACCTTTCGATTTTTATGAGCTGATAGAAGCTTGCCTTGTGGCGATAGCTTTGGGTTGCACGGCGGGACCCCGAGCCATACGCCACGTGAT
The DNA here is from genome assembly GCF_056406775.1 of Allobosea sp. P1_A7. Taxonomy (NCBI): domain Bacteria; kingdom Pseudomonadati; phylum Pseudomonadota; class Alphaproteobacteria; order Hyphomicrobiales; family Alloboseaceae; genus Allobosea; species Allobosea sp. P1_A7. The sequence continues at coordinate 1,790 of NZ_JBFTZN010000445.1, read as the reverse complement.
GCAGGCCCACCTCGAACCAGGTTAGACTGGCCAGCGCCCCCGCTGGGCGACAGCGCACCCTATTCGCGAAAGACGCGCTGCATCTGGTCCGTCAGCGGCTTCATCAGATAGGCGAGGACGGTCCGCTCGCCCTTGGTGATGAATGCCTCAACAGGCATACCAGGCACCAGTGTGCGCGGCTTGCCGACTGCGCCGACCGGAGGCTCGACCGACAGCTTGACCCGGTAGAAGCGGCGTCGTGTCGCCTGATCCTCGATCAGATCGGGCGAAACGATGACAACTTCTCCGATCGTCTCCTTGAGGTTCCGGTCCGAGAAAGCGGAAAAATGCACCGTCGCCTTCTGRCCCAAATGRATRTGTTCGATGTCCTGCGGTTCGACCTGMGCWTCGACGATGAGCKTRTCGTTCTCCGGAATGAYRAGSAGCAGRGYCTCGCCGTTKGCGACGACGCCGCCGACGGTGAAGACGTTGAGCTGGTGCACCAGGCCGGAAACAGGCGCCCGGACTTCGATGCGCTGGAGGCGGTCTTCCGCCGCCGTCTTGCGCTCGACATTCTCGTTGATCTTGTTGCGCGTGTCGGCCAACTCCTTCACGACCTCGGAGCGGAAGTCGTCGTCGAGGCGCAGGATCTGGATTCTCTTCTCGGCGATCGAGCCGCGCGCTGCGGCGATGTCGGCCGTAAGCTTGCCGCGCTCGCCCTCGATGCGGGTGCGGTCCCGCTCCAGCGCCGAGACGCGCGCGATAGGCACCAAATTCTTGGCGTAGAGCTCGCGCACGCCCTTGAGTTCGTCGGTGATGAAGACCAGTTCGCGGTCGCGGGCCTCGCGCTGCGCCATCACGCCTTCGATGCCGGATTCAAGCTGGGCGATCTGTTCAGCAAGCTGCGTCTTGGCGGTGACGCGTGCGGCGCGACGACTGTCGAAGATCGTCCACTGCCCCTTGATCGAAGCCTCGGTGTCCTGGTTGGCCTGTCCGCGCTTGAGAAGCGCCTCGGGCAGGCGAATTGCGTCTGCGCCGTCCCGCTCGGCAGTCAGGCGCGCTTCGAGGGCCGTCAGTTCGTCGAGGCTCTTGGTGACGATGGAGAGGCTGGCGCGCAGAACCGTGTCGTCGAGGCGAACCAGCAGGTCGCCGGCCCTGACGCGGTCGCCATCGTGCACCTTGAGTTCGGCGACCACGCCACCTTCGGGATGCTGCACCTTCTTGGCGCTGCTTTCGACCGCGACCACACCGGACGCGATGACCGCGCCGGAAATCTGCGCGAGCGCCGACCAGGCGGCGAGCCCGCCCAAGAGGCCGACCACGACGAAGACGCCTGCGAGCGCATGTCTGCGGATTGAGCGATCGTTCGCGTTGAAGCGCGGGGACATGTTGTTGTTAGGCTGCATCGCTCACCACCTTGATTGCCTGTCGCCGCTGCGGTTCGCCGTTCTCGGGCGCGAGTTGGGCGCGCTGCATCGGCGCGATCTGCGCGAGCACCTGTTCCTTTGGGCCAAACGCCGCCTGCTTCCCGTCGATGATCGCAACCAGCTTGTTGACGGCGCCGATCGCGCTGTGGCGATGGGCGATCAGCACGACGATGCCGCCGCGGGCCCGCACACCGGCCAGAGCCCGGTTAAGCGCAGCGTCGCCTTCGCCGTCGAGATTGGAATAGGGCTCGTCGAGGACGACGACGAAGGGATCATTGTAGAGCGCGCGCGCAAGCCCAAGGCGCTGCTGCTGGCCGGAGGAGAGCCTCAGGCCGCCGTCGCCGATGCGCGTGTCGTAACCCTGCGGCAGCTTGAGGCTTGAGG
>NZ_JBFTZN010000444.1:0-3029 GCF_056406775.1 Allobosea sp. P1_A7 | reverse complement strand
AGCCAGGCATCATAGTCGAGCGGGCGCATCGTCCGGTTCGCCGATCGCCTGAAGCGGTTCTGGAACTGGGTCGCTCCCCATTGTTCGAGCGCGGGATGCCAGCTTGTCGCCGTCAGCCCCTGTGTCCCCACCACCGGTCGCGCCTCCCAGGTCCGAAATGGGAAGTACTCGCCGAACAGCCCGGCCTCGTCGGCCACGACCACGACGTCATGGGCCGCCGCATTCTGCGTGAAGACCGGGATCTGCAGCTGAATCTGTTCGTGACCGCCATCGGCGCGCCGCGAGCCGCCTTCGTCGGAGAAAACCCGCTCCTCGACAATGCGGCCGCCGAAGCGCTTTGCCGCGCGTCGCACCGCCCCGGCGAAGGCCTCGTCCTCTGGCCGCGTTCCGAGAACCAGGAACCAGCGCCGCCACTGTTTCCAGACGAGATACTGCGCCAGCGCATCGGCGAGCATCGCGCGTGACGGGGCGGTATGCAGGACATTGGCGCGGCAATCCTCCTCGCGCAGGTTTTCGTCCGGCGCGCCGGCGTTGAACAGCAGCACATCCTTTCCCTTCAGCGCGTCGGCGAGCCTGAGAACGGTCTGGGCGCGCACGTCGAGCACCAGAAAATGTTGCCCCGCGGCGACGCGGCTTTCGGCTTCGACGAGCAGTTCATCGGCCTTGGCGCTCTCGATGATGTCCAGGCGAAACTCCTGGCCGAGAAAACGCCCCGTATTGGTGTTGTCTGCAATGGCGAGCCGCGCGCCGGCGATACCGTCGTCGGGCGGCGGAATGTCGAGCAGCGACAGCGGGAGAGGGCGCTCCTGGATCTCCCGGACGAGCAGGATGCCGATCGTCCTGGCCTCCGTCGGGGGCGCTGATTGCGCAAGCGCCTTGATCGGCCCACCGGCGAGCAGCATCACGCTGAAGACCAGAAAGATGGCCGCAAGRCGCAGCATCCCGGCCTTCAGGCGAAGGTCATGGCGATGGGCCTCGCAATCCTCCATGCGCGGCACTCCCCGATGGGCGAAGGCCAGCTACAGCCGTGCGCGTCGCCCACGCCCTCCAAAGCTGCGCCCAGCCGCAATCGACGTCAACCGGGGCACGGCTCGGCAAGCCGATGCCTGGCCGTTCCACAAGGGTGTGGAGTGCCGACCTGCGCCTGAGCCACTGCATGGGTTCGGAGCGCGCGCTGAGAGGACATTCGAAGGCGACTCCGTAAACGCTCACGGGATTCACGTAGTTTGCTTTTCGCTCCAAGCCGAAAAAGCGGGCCGTAAATCCGAGCCGACGTTGGCTGCGGGATACCTATCGCAAGGGTTGTCGCGAGGTTCCTCTGTGCCGGCGACAGTATTCGATTCGATCCTAGGGCGATCGTAATGAGGATTCTCTCAGGAAACGCGGCGCGAATCCGATAGGCCATTCTTGCCGCGGACCGTGAAGGCAGCAACGCCAGGTCCATGTCGTCAAGCTGGTGATTGTGAAGCCGAATTTGGGCGTGTGGGATAAGTAAATATGTCACACCCATCGCTGCTTTGCGGTGGGAAGCAAGTTGCGCATTGAGCGGGATCAGTCTTCGACGGATGCTGGGTGTGGAATTCGCAGCATGAATCGCAAGAAAAGGGGATTGCGATGACACTCAACCACGCGAGGGCCTGCGGCTTCACCTTGTCGATGRTGCTCGGGCTCGGCAGCGTCGTKGCGCAGGCCGCCGATCTGCCGCCCCCGACYACGCCCGTGCCGCCCGTGATGACYTCRGCATGGACCTACCGRTTCACGCCCTATGGCTGGCTCATTTCGCTCAACGGAAACCAGACCGTGAAGGGGCGAACCGCGAAGGTTGATGCCAGTTTCATCGATATCGTCGATGCCACACTCGGAGATGGGGGCACGCTGTTTGCCCTGATGGCGGATATCGAGGCCCGCAACGGCCGGTTCTCCCTCCTCGGCAATTTCGCCGGGCTCAAGGTCAGCATCGATCGCGGTAACGTCAGGACGCGGAGCGTTACGCCGGATATCTCGGGCGCGATCGGCGCGTCCGGCGATGCCAAGACCTCGATGGCCATCCTTGAAGCTGGGGCCGCTTACGAGTTCGCGCGCTACGGATCAGTCGGCTTCGACGTCCTGGCGGGCGCGCGCTACTGGTATCAGCGCGCCGATATCTCCTTCGATGCGGGCGCGACCGTCGATGTCGGCGATCTCAGCTTCGGGCGCAATGTCGCGATCGCCCGTTCCGGCTCGGTGGATTGGGTTGACGGTTTTGCCGGCGCGCGCATGCGGATCGGCGTCGCGCCGGGCCACGAAATCTTCCTGCGTGGCGACCTTGGTGGTGGCGGCAGCAAATTCTCGTGGCAGGGCATTGCAGGTTACAGCTTCGATTTCGCGGAGAAGAACGGCATCACCTATTCGGGCATCCTCGGTTATCGGGCGCTCTACGCCGACTATGCCCAGGGAGAGGGACGTCGGCGTTATGCTTTCGATATGTTGATGCATGGCCCGGTCGTCGGGCTCAGCCTGCGGTTCTGAAGCAAGGCCAGGATACCGGTTCCTGGCGGCGGGCCGACGTTCTCGAGGTGACAACGCGCGGCAGGGACGCCGACCGGGAGCAATTTCCTGACAAGAGAGGCCTGCGCGCACACGCAATCGGAAGGGGAGATGCGGATGAGGACCGAGCTTTCTCTCTTCGTGGGCACCTTCACGACCTTGCTTGCCATCATCAATCCGTTCGAGGTCCTGCCGGTCTACCTCAAGCTGTTGTCCGGCAAGGATAACGCAACGCACCGCACGGTCGCCCTGAAAGCCTCGGTCTACGCGCTGCTGCTTTGCTTCTTCTTCTTCATTTTCGGAACGCTCCTGCTCCGGATTTTCGGCGTTCCGCTCAGCATGGTGCGGGTCGTCGGCGGCATCATCCTGATGAAGATCGGCTTCGAGCTGTTCATGCCGAAGAAATCTGGCGACGATCTGGGTCTCTCGGGCGCCGATACCGGCGAAGCGAACATCGCTTTCGTGCCGCTGGCGATGCCGATCATGTTCGGTCCCGGCGGCAT
>NZ_JBFTZN010000443.1:0-3036 GCF_056406775.1 Allobosea sp. P1_A7 | reverse complement strand
AATTAGAGGAGGGTCTCCTCGAAGAGCTCGGGTCCGAAGGCGCAAGGTATGATCTTGTCCTTGYTTGACCAGGCTGTCTTCCGGGATCACCATAACATCGCCCACGACGGTGCCATCACACGCTTCGATGGCAGGAGATGCATAGGTCCAACTGGCTCCCCGGCGACTGCCCCCCAGTATGGTTGGTAGCCGGGTGACGAAGACCCCGTAGTTGCACGCCACCTTAGAAGCTGGCCCTACGGGGTTTTCACGACGCTCACTTGTCGGGAGAATGATAGCCGCGAAATCCAAGTTGGGCTGCATGAGACGATTCAGGTGCGACGTCACCTGTTCGGATCGTCGGCCGCAGAACTGCCGCCAGTGGGCGTACATTCGGTTGAGCCTAGAGTTGGTATCCCCGTGAGCAGGTTCATCAGCTGATGGAGGTCAGATTGCCGTGGCAAAGACGTCTCGTTGCAGCCGGTATCACCTTACTGTCTGCCGGAGTTGGAGGATGCATCGTTACGGACGACGCCTCCGCGGAGGCAGCGAAACCACTTGCTTACTCCAGCGAACAGTCCGTTGATCGTCGGTCACCAGGCGGCCCAGCGCGCGCGGGCATCGACCGGATCATCGAACAGAAGTCAGCGCATTACGAACTCCCCTCAGATTGGGTCCGGCGAATCGTCAAGCGCGAGAGCAACTTTCGCCCAACCGCCCAGAACGGTGGTCATTTTGGATTGATGCAGATCAAGCATGCGACGGCGCGCAGCATGGGTTACACCGGCCCGGCAGCGGGGTTGCTCGATCCCGAGGTCAACCTCACCTACGGGCTCAAATACCTGCGGGGAGCCTGGCTCGTGGCCGGTCGCGACCAGGCCCGCGCCGGCCACTACTATCGGACCGGGTACTATTACGATGCCAAGCGGAAGGGGCTTCTCGAAGCGACCGGCCTAGGCAAGGACCGTACGCGATTAGCCAAACCCCGCTACGCGTCGGACACAGTTCCTCCAACTCGCTAGATTGATCGGAACGGGGGTCCCTGCTTGGGTTTTCGTGCGTCGGGATGATCTGCGACACAGCCGGATGGGGACAGTCAGCGGACCCCGAAGGCACATTCCCGACGGCGCCGATGAAATTAAAACGCGGACCGCCCGTGGGGGGCCAACGTTCGCCGCTTACCGGGCAACCGGGCAGCAGTTTCGCGGGTGAATGCTGGCTTCCGTCACCCAATGTCTCCTGGCTTTAGATCTTGGGAATTGCGGTTGCCAGGAAAGCATCAGAGGCGAGTAAGGCGACCTCGACCATGGGGCGTACGAAAGCCCGGATGTCCCGCCTCCACTCCTCGGACGACTGCTCCCACTGGAATTGCCGCTTCTCGCGGGCGTTCTCATGGAAGGCTCTCGCAGCTGCTTCGACCGCGAGTTCGGTGCGTTCGTCAGGCATCGGTTCGGCTCCAATAAAGTCGAACGGTTCGCGTACGGCGTCTATCGACCGGCAAGCCAATATCGGACCGCACGAGCCGCGACCCAAATAATGATGCCTGTGCCAGCGATTGCCAATCCAATGGGGTCTTTGTCCGGGCGAGCGAGGTAGAGCCAAACGACGATTCCAGCGGTGATCACGATCACGGCGATCCATGACGCGACCCAGTACAACAGATAGCCGAGACGGGACGCCATCCGGCAAATTCCTTAGGGCCTGCCCAGATTTAGACCGCTTACCATTTCGGATCGGGCCACTCGGCGCCCTCCCACGCCGCGATTATCGCCGCCGTCACAAGGCCATGGAAGGGACTGAGTTTCTGGCTCTGGTCGAACATGGGGGACATGCTAGCAAGGAGATCGGCAAGGCCCCCTTTGCGGTCGCCGGCGTTCCAGCTCGAGAATAGTGCGCAACGCGCGGAATAGCGGTCGTCGAAAAATTCGACGCAGCTTGCAGTCTGCTTCCAGGCTTCTCTGATCACTCCAGCATGGCCGCCGAAATCGTCCTCCAAAGCGTCTTCAATGACCGCCTCGAGCATGTACGCGCAGGCTTGGTGTTGCGGGCCATGATCGATGAAGGCCAGAGACGATCGCAGCACTAGATGTTGCAGCAGCAAGACTGGCCAAAGGATATTCACGCCATATCGGGTTCCGATTTCCTTGCAGTGTGCAGGCGGGCGAATGACGTCTCGCTCCAGCTCGAAAGCTTTTCTGAGGTCGTAGGCAAGCGCGATGAATAAGCCCTCCCGATCCTTTATCAGGGGTGAGCGCTCATTGATGTCATGAACAACGTCACGAAGCGCCCTCAGTGACGTGTAATCGCCTTCCAACCGAATTCCGGCGTGAGTGCTTAGCAAGGAGAACGCCAACATAGGAATCTCCCACGCGCCGGGTTCCCGAATGTTTAGCTTATCACAATCGCGGTCAGGATCACGCTTTCCAATTCTCGCCCTTAGTCCGACGGGAACCGATCAGGCCAGGGGGGGCTTCTCGCACGCCCGTCTCGTGACGGAGGCCGCAGATAGCACAGCGGCTGCCCTCATCGCCCAGCCACCAATGCCGAGGGTGTCCAGCGCGAATTAAAGTCGAGCGGCCCAGTAGAACACCATAAGCCAGATGACGATCGTCGGAATTAGCGCCGCGACAGGAATTGGCCGCCAGCGATACCGCGGCAGAACTCGGTCATTGCGGTCGCGGGGCGTGGGCTGGTTGCGCATCATCACAGGACAATGCCCGGACATGATGCAGCCGTCTTGCTATTCGCCGCCAATCAGTTGCGGTAAGCGGCGGGTCCGAGATGGCGCCATTTGCGGGAGCATTCGTTTGGCAGACGTTGCTCCCACCGCGCAATCAATTCACAGTCCTCATTGATTCCAGGCGCCCAGGGGCCTTACCCATTACCAGCCGTTCTGAAGGTCGCTGAGGGGTGGAGGCCGTGTGCAAACGCGCTATTGGGATGCCTGAGGTGTGCGCCGCGTCGTCTGCGGGTGAAGTTGGACAAGAGTCGCGGCGACCCGTTCAGGTCCGCATCGCCAGAATGAGCGGCCCAGCGCCAAGGATGGCGATCACTCTC
>NZ_JBFTZN010000442.1:0-3049 GCF_056406775.1 Allobosea sp. P1_A7 | reverse complement strand
TGCTGCGGGCCCGCAATTCGCCCCAGATCGCGAGCGCTGAGACGATAGCGGCGCCAAGGAAGGTCAGCCAGCCGAGCCAGGGATGAAACAGGAAGCAGATGATGAGGTAGAGCGGAACCCAGGGCAGATCGAACAGCGCGGCCGGGCCGGGAGAGCTGGCGAACTGCCGGACCTGGTCGAGATCGCGGACCGGGTCGATCCGCTCCTGGCCGGCATTCGCGAGCAGCGGCAGGGTGACGGCGGCCCGGAAGGCCTCGCCTTGCAAATCTTCGTCCAGCCGCCGGCCGATGCGGGCGATCATGCGCGAGCGGATCGCCTCGAGGACGGCCTGCACCGCGTATAGAAAGACGACAACGCCAAGAAGGGCGACCAGCGTCGGGACCTGCCGGCTCGGCAGCACCCGGTCGTAGACCTGCAACATGAACAGGGAGCCGGTGAGCGTCAGGATGTTGATCGCGCCCGAGATCATCCCCATGGTCAAAAATGCCCCGCGGGAGCGGCTCAGGGCTCGCGCATAGGGAGGTCCTGCAGTGGTCATGCCTCAAAAACATCCTGACGAGGGAATACGGCCTGAGCTATTCCGAAGGCCGTGGTTGGGTCTTGTGCATTTCCGACAGGATATTGTCGGAAGGTGCCGGCCCATTATCGCGGTGATGCGTACTGGGTTTGGGACAACTTGATGGCCCGGCTCTCGTGGTGGTCCGCGCCGCTGACGAGAGCGGCGATTTTAGGTCCCCCATGCTGGAAGCCCGGGTCCCAGACGAGGCTATCGGCCTCGGTGTTGGTGCAACTGGGGAGGCAGCCAATCGCTGCCTCCCCCTTGGCGCTTAGATGACCCAGTCGTTGATCTGGACCGAGTCCACCGAGAAGCCGTTGAAGACGAACTCGTTGGTCGTATCCACCAGCGACAGCGTGTGGATGTCGTCGCCCATTTCGGCATAGCCGGTGATGCCGATCTCGTAGTGGTACATCTCGTTGAAGTTCGCCAGATCGGCAGCGGCGATCGTAGCCACTGCCACGTTGTCGATCCTGACTTCGAGCGTCGCATTAGCGGAAGTCGTGTGACCATCGAAGGACTGCTTGGCGATGTCGAACGACAGCACCGCCGTCTTGCCATCAACGGCAGCCGTCAAGTCGGTGAACTCGTGGCTGATGTCGATCGGTCCCGGGCTTTTCTGGGTGTCGAGCCAGAAAGCCTGATTGCCGTCGCCTGACGTGGTGGGGATGGTCAGATAACCGTTGGCACCAAGCTCGACGCCGGTAGCACCGGTCCACCCGTGAACCGCAAGATCGACTGGTTGCCAGAAGCTACCGCWGGCGGGGATGACGCTGCCTTCGATGCCGTCGAAATTCTCGCCAAAGAGAAAATCTCCCTTGTGGGGCTCTGGCGTAGGCTCTGGCGCAGTGACTTCGACATCGGCCTGCGACCACGTTCCCTTGTTACCGATCTGCACGAAGTACTTGAAGTCAGTAGCGTCAGCGGTCAGCGTGTAGGAGCCGTCGCCGTTGTCAATGATGCCGTGCGTCGCCAAATACGTGACCTGATCAGCCTGATCCGCAGCAGTGTCACCAAAGAAAAACTGCGTTCCGGTGCTGACCTTGGCGGCGCCACCTGGATCGTTCGCCAGCAGATCAGCGATGGTGAAAGTGAAATCCCCGTTAAGGCCAACGGCATCGTCTTTCGCAGCGCCAGACAGAAGTGCAGATTTACTTGTAGGAGATGTAGCCATGATAATACTCACGTTATGTCTCAAGAGAAGTCGCGAGGTTGAGACATGTCCCCGCAAATTTATGGCACATGGACGCTGGTGAGAACATGCGAACCCATGCCAAACATTTGGTAGATGCGGCCAAATGCGATCTGAAGTGGTGGTCCTGCCTGATCAGCGCCCCAAGGAGCGCTTTTGGCAACACGCCATCGAACGAGCGCCACCGCAGTTGCCGCGCCTGTGGCGCAGCCCTCGCCGAAATTCCATCATGTTGATTCCCCCCACAGGAACTTAGTTGCTTTGAGTGTGTCAGCGATCGATCGGTCGCGATAGCGACGAAGGTCTTAGATTCTGCCGCTTGGAAGAACCCATGATGAGGCGCCTTGTTGACTTTGCGCTTCGCTAAAATGGAAAATATTGGAAAATATTGGCGAATGAAATTGACCTTGACTTTAAGAGGTTCATATCGCCTTTTGCGTACGCAAAGGTCACGGCGGCCTGATTGCTTGKGGGATTTCAGATGTCTACAGCTATTGCAGTTCATCAAGTAAACGCGGCTAAGCTTCCACAAGCAGTAGACGATGATTATATTTTTGGTAGTGAGGCTGATGGCGGTCAGTACRCTCTCGACGTTCTTGCCAATGACAAAGGCGGCAACGCAAAAACGATTGTCGATGTGCAAGGTCTGCCCGACGGCGTGACTTGGGAATCGGCCGCCGATGGAACGCTCCTCCTGAATATTGGCGATTTGAGCCCGGATGAAGTCGCCGATTTCACGTTCACCTACACCATTCAATTGGGTAACGGTGCTTTGAGCGAGGCTTCGGTTCACTTCCAGGCTTCGTCTGTCGATAACCTCATCGACAACGGCAGCTTTGAGGGGGCTAGCCCTCCTTCGGGACAGTTTGCTTTCATGGTCGAGCCAGATTGGACTGGGACTGCAACGCCAGGCGGAGCGGTCGAAGTGTGGAACGCGCACAACGGAGTAACCGCCACCGACGGCCACAATCTGGTAGAGCTGGATGCGGCTGGTGCGATCGATAGCATCACGCAACAAGTCGACACCACTGACAGTCGTGAGTACCTGCTTACCTTCGACTACGCCGCCCGCGGGAATAGTCCGGGGGTTGGCTCGAGCGACTTTCAGGTCCTTTGGGATGGGGGCGTCATCGAAACAGTTGTGGCCACCGACACCGGTTGGACTCAGTTTTCGGCGGTCGTTACCGGTGACGGCGATGACAGTATTGGATTTACGGAACTGGTGAGCCAAAATAACGGCTACGGTGTTCTCATTGATAACGTGAGCTTGGTGCCTATCATCTGATTAAGAGAGTTGGGGG
>NZ_JBFTZN010000441.1:0-3052 GCF_056406775.1 Allobosea sp. P1_A7 | reverse complement strand
GCTGCCGATGGCGTAGAGATAATTGCCCCAGCCGGTGAAGTTCAGGATGATGCTGAAGATGATGGCCAGCGCGAGCAGCACCCAGACCGGGTTGGCAAGGCCGAAGATCGCCCCGCCGCCGATGGCGTTGAAGGTGTCTCCCCAAGGGCCGAATTCGTAGATCATCTTGTTTTCGGACAGGACGATGGCAAGCGAGCGGGCGCCCGACAGCATCCCGAGCGTGACGACGAAGGCCGGCAGGCCGACATAGGAAATCAGCACGCCGTTCACGACCCCGACAGCCGCGCCGGTGAGAAGACCGGCGAGGATCGCGAGCAGCCAATGCCCCTCGGCCTGGAGGACGAGTCCGCTGACGACGCCGGCGAGCCCCATGATCGACCCGACCGACAAATCGATGCCGCCGGTGAGGATGACGGCGGTCATGCCGATGGCCATGATGCCGATGAAGGCGAAGTTCCGCGTGATGTTGAAGAAGTTGTCGGCCGAGGCAAAGGCGTCCGGTTGATCCCATGTCATCACGAGGATCATGGCGATCAGCGCGATCGTCACCCAGAAGGGCTGGCTCGCGAGCAGTTTCTGCAGGAGACTCCGTTCCCGCAGGCCCGTGACGTCCTCGATGCCGACACTGCTCGGGATCGGGCGGAATGTGTCGCTCGACATGGAGGGCTCCTTGCGCAGCATCAGGCGGCCTGGATGGCGCCGGTGATCAGTCCGGTCACCTCTTCAGGAGAACTCGATGCAATCGCCTTGTCCGCGACCTTGCGTCCTCGCCTCATCACGACCACCCGGTCACAGACGGCGAACACGTCCGGCATGCGGTGACTGATCAGAACGACGGCGATCCCGCGATCCTTGAGCCGGTGGATCAGATCCAGCACCTCGGCGACCTGGCGAACGCTGATCGCCGCCGTCGGCTCGTCCATCAGCACCATCTTCGCGTTGGCCAGACGTGTCCGCGCGATCGCCACAGCCTGGCGCTGGCCGCCGGACATCAGTTTCACGAGATCGCGGGGGCGGGTCTCCGACTTGAGCTCCTTGAACAGCTCTGCGGCGCGGGCGTACATCGCCTTGTAGTCAAGGATCACCAGCGGACCGATGCGGCGTTTCAATTCGCGCCCGAGGAAGACATTGGCGGCCGCAGTCAGATTATCGCACAGGGCGAGGTCCTGATAGACGACCTCGATCCCGTCAGTCCGGGCGTCGACCGGCCTGCGAAAGTGCTTGACGATGCCATCAAGGCGAAGCTCGCCCTCGGAGGGGAGAAAATTGCCGGCGACAATCTTCACCAATGTCGATTTGCCGGCGCCATTGTCGCCCATCAGGCCGACGACCTCTCCGGCATCGATCGCCAGATCGATGCCCTTGAGTGCTTCGATCGCACCAAAGTGTTTTGAGATACCCTGAAGCTCCAGAAGCGGCATAGGTCGATTCCACCCTTGTTTCTAGGCGTGCCTCTGCTTCGGGCACTGGCTCAAGCTGCAGTCACTCAAGTCCTTTGTTTCAGCTGCTGCAATTTATGATGGTCAAAATTCCACCAAGGACAGATATTATGTATCAATAAGGAATTTAAAACTTGATGATGCGTCTCAGGTCAGTGGTTGGCGTGTCGTTGCAACAATTTAATTCGAAAATTGATTGCATTTCCGGACCGATGCCGAATTCGCGGGTCCGAATATTCGAAAGAGGTAGATGTCGGCGCGCATCGCGCTGATCGCGCAGAGATCCGCCTGCGCCGCTATTGTCATAAGCGCGCCAACGAGGACGTCTGCCGTGCCCCATGCCCTTTTCCTTGAAACGCGTTCTCGGCGGAAGGCTTCGAACACGATCCTACGCTCAATAAACGGCTTCGTCATTCACGCGCGGCCGCCCTCCCGATCTTTGGCTCATCCTCGCGGAGCGTGTCGGATTCCCGGTCGAGCCGGAGCCGGGTTTGGAGCTGGTCGTCATCGTCGCGACAACCCTTCGCCGGGCCATTCAGAGGGGTAGGGGGCGCGCGCAGGTTGAAGGTTATATGCGCTCAGGCGCTCGCGGAAGCCGGAGGAATCTGGCGCAGGCCGAGATCGCGGCAGGCATGGGCTTTGGAGCTGGAGCCGTGGTCGGTCATGACGGGCGACGGTGACGCCGATCGGCTATCGTTGCATCTCTTTCGACGTGACAGGTTGAACGCTGGGAGGTTCGCAAATGCCTTCGTCGCCAAAGCGAGCCATGCTCTCCACCCTGGCGATGCTCCTTCTTGGGCTGACGACACATTCGCACGCTGAAGAGGTCGTTCAATTCCCCTCGATGACCTATCGCCTGAGCGATTTCCAGAAAGCGCGTGCCAAAGCTCGCGGAGACAGCGGCGAGAATGATCCTGCGGTCGTGATCAGCGGATATCTTTCCAAACCTATCGGGGAAGGCCGGCACCCGGCGGTTGTTTTGCTGCATGGCTGCGGCGGATTGAGCACGTCCCATCGACGGGAGGCCGAAGCAATCCGCGATTGGGGTTATGTCGTGCTGGTGCCGGACAGTTTCACCCCACGAGGCATTGAAGACGCCTGCGTGCCCGAAAGGCGCGATAGGGCGCCCCGGGTCGAAGATGCGTTTGGTGCGCTGTTCTACCTCTCAAAGCTTCCCTTCGTTGATCCAGCGCGGATCGCCGTCCTGGGCTATTCGCATGGAGGCGGGGTCGCGCTCAGGATTGCGATGCAAACGCATAAGACGCTCTATGAGATGCCCGACGAACTCAGGTTCAAGGCGGCTGCAACCTATTACCCGCCTTGCGAGATCCTGACCGAGCCCTTGGTCATCCCGACACTCATTCTCATCGGCGACAGGGACGATTGGACCCTCGCATCTGACTGTGAAGCCGCCGCCCGGCGCCAGGTCGGGGGGCCCGCCGGACTGAGCCTCACCGTGTTCCCCGGCGTGTACCACTCATTCAATTTCCCGATTTTCGCAGAGCCGCGTCAGATCTACGGGCACTGGAGCAAATTCGACGAGGCGGCGAGCAGGCGCGCGACATCTGAACTTCGCGAATTTCTCGAGCAGGAATTGGCTGGATCATCGGACC
>NZ_JBFTZN010000440.1:0-3117 GCF_056406775.1 Allobosea sp. P1_A7 | reverse complement strand
GCTACGAGCAATTCAGCGGGGATAAGGCAAAGCAGCCCCGCAAGGTGTGGGACAATCCCAAGGCGTTGGAACTGCTGCAACAATCATACTACACCTCTGATCCCGCGATACGGCGTCAGCTATTCGGCGGCCTCCATGAAATGATGTCGACCGACGTGCCGTTGGTGCTCCTGTACAATGGGCTGACCGTTTGGGCTCACGGCAGGAACGTAACAGGCTTCGAACCCTGGGAGGGCAAGATGCGCCTGTGGAGCGTGAAGATCGGCCAATGAAATCCCGAAACGCGCAATCATGAGACGCGCTTCCGAGCTCCCACGGCCTGATGCAGCTCAGATAGGCCTGGTAGGGCACTCTACCCAAATCTGGAGAGGGATCAGGGTCTCAGGTCACCGGTGCCCGAGGCAAGGTGATGTTCCTGGCCCAACCCAATCAAGGCGCGAATGACAAGACCGGGCCCCTGTGATCCAGCGGCCATGTCAGCGACGGCGTCTTCCCTGACGGGATCGAACGATTGCCGACGCRATTGGCGCCAAATGGCAAGACCCGGCGACCGGGCAATGCGCGAAATGATCTCGACAGGTTTCGTCTGCTGATCGGACAGCGATCGATCGGATGAAGGCTTCGACTGTCAGGCCGTGCCGACAGGTCAAAGCCCCGCCCGAGATTCGCCCGGTGTCTGGTTGCCTGACGGCCGGAGGATCGATGGAGCGCGATATGGCTGAGATCGCGATGGTCGCCATGGGATCGGTTGTCTATTCGTTGACCTGCTGGGTCGCCCTCGCGCCCCGTCGCAGATGAGCGGCCGATGCTTCGGCTTGGACCCGTTCTTATGCCTGGACCGGTTCTTGTGGCCGCAAGGCCCCGATGCCCGGTAAACGAAGGCGAACAGCCAGGCTCACCCACCCATCTCGGGGACATGAAGCGGCTTGGGCACCAGTTTGATGCCGTTCTCCGCCAGCACGATCCGCACCTTGGACAGGATCGCCTTGCGGATCTGGAATTGACGCCCGGCCCGGGCCTTGTATTTGGCGCGGATTACCAGAGTGCCTTCCTCGAGGGCTGCAATGCCCTGGCTCTTGAACGGCTCAAGCAGATCGGCGTTCAGCTCCGGATCCGCTTCGATCTCCTGCCCGATCTTCTTGAACAGTTTCCGCACGGCTTCGACATCGGTGTCCAAGGCAACTCGGAACATCATCTTCTCGATGACCCATTCGCGGCTGAAATTCTGGATCTTCCCGATCTGCCCGAAAGGAATGGTCGCAACCGGACCACGCGGGTGCCTCAGGGAGACCGATCGCAACGAAATTCTCTCGACAGTGCCCTTGGCTCCTGAGGTCTCGATATATTCGCCCAGGCGGAAGGCATCATCGACGAGGAAGAACAGACCGGCCACCACATCCTTGACCAGGGTCTGGGAGCCCAGCCCGATCGCCAGGCCGAAGATCGAGAGGCCGGTGATCAGCGGCCAGACATTGATGCCGAGCATCACCAGGACGGTCAGAGCCCCCAGCGTCAGAAGCGCGGCCTTGGTGAGGCCCACGAGCAATGGGCCGACAGTGGTCAGCCGCGTGCCGATCATGGCGGCGGGGACCTGCGGATCGCCCGGCGTTTGAGGTCTGATGCGGGCGGCCATGATGGCCACCCAGTTCCAGCAGAAGGCAATGACCAGCACGAGCATCAGGATCTCGCCGGCTTTCAGCAGGACGGTGCCCCGCGGAATACCGACGACATCCAGGATCGGCAGGAGCCAGAGCGTCGCCAAGACCGCGAGAATCGATGCGGCGACCACGATGCGGAAGGTGCGCCACAGCGCGCCCGTCAGTTCTCCGCCCTGCGAGCGAACCGCCTGCCAGCCGCGTCTTTCGATGGCGACGTCGAGATGAGGACCGGCGAGAACCAGAAGAAGCGAAAGCAGCAACAATCCGCCCCGTGTCGGCCTTCCAATCGTCAGGTCCAGCTGGATGAAGAGGAAGGCGGCGATGACGACCGCCACCACGAGCCCGGGCCAGAGTGCAGCCAGCTTCCGGCGGAGCGATCCTGCGCTGCTGCCGAAGGACAGGACCCTCGTCACCAGCCCGCGATGACGAAGATACGCGGCTGCGACCAGAATGGTGAACGGCAAGGACACCGCGAATGTTGCGAAGAGATCGCGTAGCGGATCGGCCGCATTCCATATGCGCAGACAGGCAAGGACCACCAGGCCGCCGGCCGCGATGCCGATGGCGACCGCGAGATCGCGTCGCCAAGGCCAGAAGATCGACCGGCGACCGGTGGCCAGCGGGAAACAGATCATTGTCGCCACGGCCGAGATCACGACGCAGTTGAGCAAGGCGCGGCGGAGCACCGTATCGGAGATGAGACTGAGGAGCAGGACCCAGGCCGCCAGCACCGCGAGCAAGGCGGCCGCAAACCAGGCGGCCCCGAACAGAAGCGGCCGGGCCTTCACTTTGCCGATGATCGCGCTGGCAAAAGCTGCCGTTGCGACAGCGGCAATCAGGCAAACCGCTGCAATGCCGAGAGCCAGCAGCGCGGGACGATAGCCGGCGGCCTCCAGAACTTGGACGAAATCGTGCCACGCACCGCCGGACGAGAGCCAGCCCGACAGCCTCCTCGTCAGACCGTCCTCGATCAGCGTGGAGAACCGATGGAGCATCCCGGATGCAACCTCGAGCTCGTCGGTCGTTGAAACAGCAGCCATGGTCTCAGTCTCGCGTGGAAGTCGACGACACCAGTCCGTCCAAGCCAGACAATTGTCCGGCACGGAGAACGTTCTGAACGCCTTGCAAGGGAGGGACGCCCCGATACTGCCGGGATAGGGCTGCGGCCTTCGCGGCGCAATCCGGCATAGGGCTTGCCCCCCTGGCCTGGCGCGGGGGCCACCTGCTGTCGATCCTGAGAACCGTCGCGCAGGAGACTGTGTCGGCAGACTGCGGAAAGGCGAGATCGCGCGCCGTTGCGCCTGACATTGCTGCTTGTCCCCCGCCGTGCCGGCTCCTGCGTGAGCGCTCCGGCTCGCTGCAGCACGCAATCGCGGACGAATCGGCCCGCGAGTCCCGCGGCGGGCATTTCGTGCGTGGACAGCCTGCCCGTCTTGCCATTTCGCGCCAATCGCGACCG
>NZ_JBFTZN010000439.1:0-3139 GCF_056406775.1 Allobosea sp. P1_A7 | reverse complement strand
CTGCAGCGAAGGGCCGCGCCCATCCGCCCCCGGCAGGAAGCGGATCGCATCAGGGGACCATGCCCCCGCCTCCGCTCCAAGATGAGCGAGTTCCGCCAACACTTTGGCCTGATTCGACTTAAGGCGATTGACGCGGATATCGATCGGCGCACGATCGGCCAGTGCGGCGCCTTCCGACACGGCCTGCTCGCCAAAGCTCGCTGAGAAAGCAGGCCAAAGCCACTCAGGCACATCGGCGCGGACCCAGCCCGGTGCGTCGTCGAGATCGAAGGTGATCAGCCGGGTCGCCTCCTCGCGCGTCAGCGGCGCGGGCGCGTGGTTCTCGCCCGAGCACAGTTCGGCGATCTCTTCCATCCGGAGTTCGCGCAGGCCGGCGAGCATGCCGAGAACCATCGCGCGCGAGGTCTCCTCGCCCATGGCGAAGGCCGAGGAGGAGCGGCGGCGGAGCGCGTCATAGACCAGGGTCGCAATTGCGGCACGATCCTTCGACCCGGCAAAGCGCCGCGACAGACCCCAATCCTTCAGGGCGTCGGATGCCGGCCGGCGACGCTGTATGATATCGTCCAGCACCTCGATGGCGGCGCTGATGCGGGCGGCAGGGGTCATTGCGTCGTTCCGTCTGGTGCCGGCGTGTGCGGCATAATCTCGGCGCTGTGGTGTCATATAGACGAGGCAGGGGCAACAACGTCTCGACCGGATACTTGAGGCGAAGGCATGTCCCGGACATTCCGTCCCGGTTGAGCAGACGTTCTGCTCCGCCGCTCACGGGCGCTCATGACCGGGCCACCACTCCGGCCGATCTTGCGGCACTCTCCCCGAATGCCGCAATCCGCATGGCGAGCCGGGCTTCCCGGGCTTACGGTCCTCATCGCAGGATGATCCGGCAACCGAGGCTGGTTGCGCTTGCTGCGTCCAGCTTGAAAATCGACGTATTACCATGTGAAGCCGTCTGCTTGACGAAGCGTCGTCGTCAGCGGCACACCGGGGGCGATCGCTCCGATCAAGTGGAAACCACGCCATGCAGCGCTTTTGCCGAATCACGCTTGCCGGTCTTCTTGCCCTGGCCCTCACGGCCTGCGCCACAACAGCGCCGCCAGACCTGACGCCGCCCCCGCAGAAGCGCCTCGACGCCAAGACGACGCTCGAAAACAAGCGCTGAGCCCGCAGCCGATCACAAGCGTCGCTCTGGCTTGGCCGGGCGACGCTTCTGCCGGGCCTCTCGATCGTCGTCCGTCAGGACGCGCCACGATACAGACCGGACGGGCAGCGCCCCCGCGCCTCGCCACAAAGTTGTCCTTGCGGCACAAGACCACTTCACGGAGCTGTCATATCGTCTGATCATGGTCGCGCGCTCTTGCCGCGATCAGGGAACAGATCCGATGAAACAGACGCTACTTTCGGCCACGTTGCTGGCCGCCCTTGCCTGCGGCGGCGTTGCTGCCACATCGCCCGCCTTCGCCCAACCCGTGCCGACCCTCGATGGGAAGAAGCCCCTCATCGTCGGTCACCGCGGCGCCAGCGGCCACAGGCCCGAGCACACGCTCGAATCCTACAAGCTGGCGATCGAACAGGGCGCCGATTTCATCGAGCCGGATCTTGTCGCGACCAAGGACGGCGTACTCGTCGCACGGCACGAGCCGATGCTGAGCGGCACCACGGACGTTTCGGAGCGACCGGAATTCGCTGCTCGCAAGACTGTCAGGAAGGTCGACGGTGTCGACACCAATGACTGGTTCGCCGGGGATTTCACCCTCGCGGAGATCAAGACGCTGCGCGCCAAGCAGGCGATGCCCGATCGCGACCAGTCGCATAATGGCAAGTTCCCGATCCCGACGCTGCAGGAGATCATCGATCTCGCCAAGGCCGAAAGCACCCGGACCGGCCGCACCATCGGCATCTATCCCGAGACCAAGCACCCGATCTTTCATGCCGCGATCGGGCTGCCGCTCGAGGACCGCCTGCTCGATCAGTTGAAGGCGGCCGGCTGGACCGAAAAGTCCTCGCCCGTGATCATCCAGAGCTTCGAGACGGCCAATCTCAAATATCTGCGCGGCAAGACGCAACTGCGCCTCGTCCAGCTCGTCGATGCCGATGACGTCGACAAGGATGGCGGCATCGTGCTGGCCGCGCCCTTCGACAAGCCCTACGATTTCGTCGTCACCGGCGACAAGCGCACCTTCAAGGACCTGGTCACGGCCGACGGGCTGAAGGAGATCAAGACCTATGCCGACGGCGTCGGACCGTGGAAGCCCTATATCCTCGCCGGCAAGCAGACGATCGGCGAGGACGGCAAGCCGAAGGATCTGAACGGCGACGGCAAGATCGACGAGCAGGATCGGGTGCTGATCGCGCCGACCAATGTCGTCAAGGACGCGCATGCGGCCGGACTCTTCGTCCATACCTGGACGTTCCGCAGCGAGCCGAAGCGGCTAACCTCGAATTTCAAGAGCGATCCCGCTGCCGAGTACAAGGCCTTCTTCGATCTCGGCATCGACGGGCTGTTCTCGGACTTCCCCGATGCCGCCGTGAAGGCCCGCGACGCCAAATAAGCCAGCCCCAACGATCAGCAGCCCGCCCCGGATCACCAGGGCGGGCTTTCTCTTGCACATTTCAGCGGGAGATCAATCGCAGACCCGCGTCGTCCGCCTGATCTCGCCACGCGGCGTTTCCTCGATGGTCCTCACGGTGCGGCAATCGCCGCGCCAGCTGCTGCGCTCCCAGCGGGCGCGATCGCGCATGCGCTCTTCGCGGCGGATTTCGCGGTCGATGGCGCGCTCGCGCGGCGAGCGTGGATCGACCGAGACGCCGCCCGGTCCAATGTTGATCGACTGGGCATAGGCGCCGCTCGTCGCAAGCAGGACAGCAGTCATCGTCGGAATGATGAATCTCATGATGCGTTCCTCCATTCTGCAGGCAAGAACGGGGTACATCCCGAATTGTTCCGGAATTTGATCGCGCCGATAGTGGAGAGATACGGGGGGCTATCTCTATCTATGCCTGTTGGATCAATCGCCATGGCAGCGTCCACTATGGCAGACGACGCTCGGTCCTCGCTCTAACCTTGACGCAGTTGCGGCGCGCCGAGGGTTCGGCGCGCCGCATGGTTCAAGTCTTGCCCGGCCTCAGTGCAGGATCTGGC
>NZ_JBFTZN010000438.1:0-3149 GCF_056406775.1 Allobosea sp. P1_A7 | reverse complement strand
CCTTCCCGGCGGATATGTCCAGAACGAGGTCGTCATCGGCCGCTATGCCGAGCGTGTGCTGAGCGGGGCGTTGGCCACGGCGAAAGGCTTCCGGCTCAGTACTGACGACCGGCTGCGTGCCGAGCTGATCGAACGCCTGATGTGCGATCTCACGGTCGATATCGGCGCCGTCTGCGCCAAGCACAAGGCGAACCCGGAGGATCTGGCGCCATCCTTCCCGCGACTGAAGGCGCTGGCGCAGGACGGGGTCATTCACTTCGACGGCAGTCGCGTGCTGATGCCGGAGGATTCGCGCCTGCTTGTCCGCAAGGTGGCCTCGGTCTTCGATGCCTATCTCGCTCAGCCGGGGCGCAGCTACAGCCGCTCGGTCTGAGCGCAGATGCATCCAATGCCTCGGCGGCGCAGTGCGGTGCCGAGAATGTGTCGTGTTCACGACATCGGCGAGGCCTGGGCGACCGCTGTCTCCCAATAGGGCGGATTCCCGAAACTCTGGCGCAGATGTTCCGTCAAGGCGCGTACCTTGACGGAGGCTGCGCGGTCGCGGGGATGGGCGACGTGGACTTCAGCGCCTTCGGCCTCGATCCCGACATCGACGATCTGCAGGTCGCCGCGGGCGACCTGCTCATGGACGACAAAGGTCGGCAGCAAGGTGATGCCAAGCCCTGCCAGGGCGGCGTCGCGCATCATCAGCCCGTTATTGACGCGCACGGCCGGCTGCGCTCGCACCACGACTGCGCCGCTCTCGCTGTGAAACCGCCAGTCCGAGTCCCGGTTCATGTAGAGGATCGCGCGATGCTGCCTGAGTTCGATCAGCGTCCCCGGTCTGYCACAGGCATCCAGATAGGCAGGYGAGGCGACGAGGACGCGGCGGCTGCTCGCAATGTGCCGCGCGACAAGTCGCGTGTCATGGATTGGGCCATGGCGGATGACGGCATCGTAGCCATCCGCCGCCGCATCGACGAAGCGATCCTCCAGCTCCAGTGCCAGCTCGATCTTGGGGTTGGTCGCCAGGAAGGAAAAGATCGCCGGGCCGAGATGCAGGACCCCGAAGCTGACGGGTCCGGAGATCCGCAGTGGTCCGACCAGCTCGCTTCGCCGTTCGGCGAGTTCTGCCACGGCCTCCTCGGCCTCGCGCAACAAGCGCCTGCCGCGCTCCAGGAAGGCGGTGCCGCCTTCGGTCAGCGACAGCTTGCGGGTGGTTCGCTGCACAAGTCGCGTGCCCACCAGCCGTTCCAGCTCCGCCAGCCGTTCGCTGACCACGGATTTGGCCAGTCCCATGCGCTGGGCCGCAGCGGTGATCGATCCGGCTTCCGCGACCATCACGAATGCCGCGACTCCGTCGAGCTTCATCATTGTTCGCTATTTCCGGAAACCAGTTTCGCTTTCTGGCGGCTACTCCAGACAATGGCGCAGCGCCATCATCTCGTCGAGAGCAAGGCCGTGCCCTGGAGTGCCCGGCCGGACATGAGGAGAGATCGCGATGCTTCGCTTCCTGGCCGCCGCTACCGGCGCCCTTCTTTTCGCTGCCCCCGCGTTGGCTCAGATTGTTCCGTTTCCGGCGGGTTTCCGCACGCAGGAGATCCCGACCAACGGTACGACGTTGCACGTACGGGTCGGCGGACAGGGGCCGGCGGTCGTCCTGCTGCACGGCTATGGTGAAACCGGCGACATGTGGGGCGAGATGGCGGCCGATCTCGCGCGGGACCGGACCGTGATCGTTCCCGACCTGCGTGGCATGGGCCTTTCGGCCATCCCCGAAAAGGGCTTCGACAAGAAGAACCAGGCCGCCGACATTGCCGGCGTCCTCGATGCCCTGAAGGTGGACCGGGCGGAGCTGGTGACCCATGACATCGGCAACATGGTCGGATTTGCGCTTGCCGCCGGGTATCGCGATCGCGTGACGAAGTTCGTGCTGATCGATGCCCCCTTGCCGGGCGTCGGCCCCTGGGAGGAGATCCTGAAGAATCCGCTGCTCTGGCACTTTCGCTTCGGCGGCCCCGACATGGAGCGGCTCGTCGCCGGCCGCGAGCGCATCTATCTCGATCGCTTCTGGAATGAATTCTCGGCGACCCCCAGCCGGTTCAGCGAAGCTGCGCGAGAGCATTATGCGGCGCTCTACGCCAGGCCGGGGGCGATGCGCGCGGGCTTTGCCCAGTTCGCCGCCTTCGATCAGGATGCTGTCGACAACAAGGCCTTCCTGGCAAAGGGCAAGCTGACGATCCCTGTGCTGGCGATCGGGGGGGAGAAATCCTTCGGACTGGGCATGGCTGCGGTCATGAAGTTCGCAGGCGAGAACGTCCAGGGCGCGGTTGTGCCCGGTAGCGGACATTGGATCATGGAGGAGAATCCTGCGGCGACCGTCGCTCTGGTCCGCAGCTTCCTGGATGCCGGGCGACCATGAGAGCGGCGACCCGGTCGCGTCGGAGCGCCGCTGCCTTCGACCGGATCATGCGTCGCCGTCACCTATACGTTCACTGAACCGGAAGGGCCGATCTGCCGAAGCGGAGGCCCCTCTGTCCAACAGGGTCGAGCGCTGGCGATAACGGTCCACTGAGCGAGAGCGCGCATCTGCCCTGCGACGGCCAGCCGGGCCGCTCATTCACGAATAAAAATCGAGAGGATCCTGCCCGCGGCAGTGCGCAAGGCCGCGCCTCCGGTCTTCCCCGGCGATTGTCAGGCGCTGCGTCGGGCGGGGGTGCGGCAGACCTTGGTGGCGCGGCCTGCAAAGTCCTGCTGCCACGGGAGGAGAAGCAATTCGTCGGAAGGTGTAGGGAGCCTACTGCTCCGGGCGATCCGCCTATAGGCTTCATCCGAACGAGGCGCGCCCTATTCCCATCGTTCCGGTTCCGCTTTTGCACGCTAGCGTTCTGCCGGAGCAGGGAAGGGGAGCGCCATGCCCATCATCGATGTGGACTTCGGTGATGATGTCGTCGTCAGCCACCCCGATCTCGTCAATCTCTATGGCTGTGCGATCGGCTCGGGCACACGGATCGGCCCCTTCGTCGAGATCCAGCGCGGCAGCCGCATCGGCCGGCGCTGCAAGATATCCTCGCATTCCTTCATCTGTGAGGGGGTGGTGCTCGAGGATGAGGTCATGATCGCCCATGGCGTGATGTTCACCAATGACCGCATTCCGCGCGCGGTCAGGC
>NZ_JBFTZN010000437.1:0-3165 GCF_056406775.1 Allobosea sp. P1_A7 | reverse complement strand
GAGAGTGATCGCCATCCTTGGCGCTGGGCCGCTCATTCTGGCGATGCGGACCTGAACGGGTCGCCGCGACTCTTGTCCAACTTCACCCGCAGACGACGCGGCGCACACCTCAGGCATCCCAATAGCGCGTTTGCACACGGCCTCCACCCTTTTCGGTCGACGTCGCTCTATTCGTTGGGGGAATACAGCGCAGAAATTCAATGACTTAGTGCCGCTTCCCAAGCTGACGTCTTCGCGAAAATGTTCGCCTCCTCGCCCGGCGAACCTTGAGAACATGCGGGCTACGTGGATGGCTAACCCATTTGCTAAGCCGTTGAAATCGGCGACTGTTTGCAGTCCCTTCCGGGACGCCACTAAGCTGTCAGGCGATACCGGATCGGGTATGCTTTCCGGCCACTACGCTCTCCCGCTACCATCTTTCTCTAAGAAAAATCAAAACTTAGAAAAATTCGAGGCGAAACCAGACGCGTTGGGCGACTTGCAACACGTTGCAGATCGGCCGATTCCGCCTGTTTTCGAGTGTTGCAATTAAGTTCATGCAACACGATGCAACACGGGTCGCGCGAAGTTTCACATGGCATCAGACGTGATTTTGACGATGGCGGCCTGGCGAGCTGGGTCAAGCGGAGCGCCAGCGGCGTTACGACACAAGGCCACATCCCCCAGTGATCCGTTTGAGCCACCGAAAGTGGTCATTCGCGCCGGACCGCCTTATTCCATCGCCTCGCGCTTGGTTGAGAAGGCGCGGCGTAGCCGGGCCTGCCAGTCAGACGAGCGTCGGCGTGTCGTTGACGCGGTCCGGCGGCGCGACTACCTGCGGCCAGGCAGGAGACTTCATGTCCAATTTTACCTTCGCGCCTCTCGCCATTCCCGGTCCTGTGCTGGTCCGGCCGCGACGTTTCGATGATCGCGGCTACATCATGGAAACCTATAGCCGCGAGCCTTTCGACAGGGATCGCGCCGAATTTCATTCAGGACAACCAATCGCCCTCGTCGCTGGCGCACGAGCGAGCCGTCCGGCCGATTCGGTGCTTGTTTCCGCCCGGTTCGCCGCGACCTTTGGCTATCGCGCAAAGCCGTGGCAGGAACGCATGCGCGAGGTGGTGGCCTCGTTGACGGYGCAGAGGGTATCATGAAGGGCATCATTCTCGCGGGTGGCACCGGCACGCGTCTGCACCCGGTGACCTCGGTGGTCTCGAAGCAGTTGCTGCCCGTCTACGACAAGCCAATGATCTACTACCCGCTCTCGACGCTGATGCTTGCGGGTATCCGCGAGATCCTGATCATCACCACCCCCCATGATCAGGCGCTGTTTGCCCGCTTGCTGGGGGACGGGACCCAGTTTGGCCTGAAGCTCAGCTACGCCGTGCAGGCCGAGCCGCGCGGCCTTGCCGACGCCTTCATCGTCGGGCGCGATTTCGTCGGGATCGATCGCGTCGCGTTGGTTCTTGGTGACAACATCTTCTACGGCCATGGCCTGCCTGAGTTGATGGCGGAGGCGATCGCGCGGCCGACGGGGGCGACCGTCTTCGGTTATGCCGTCTCCGATCCGCAGCGTTATGGCGTGGTCGAGATCGACGCGGCGGGCACGGGCATCTCGATCGAGGAGAAGCCGGCCGAACCGAAATCCAATCTCGCGGTGACCGGCCTTTATTTCTACGACAACGATGTGCTCGACATCGCCGCGGGCATCGCGCCGTCGGCGCGCGGCGAGATCGAGATCACCGATATCAACCGCGTCTACATGGCGCGTGGTAAGCTTCACGTTCAGATCATGGGCCGGGGCTTCGCCTGGCTCGATACCGGCACGCATGAGAGCCTGATGGAAGCGGGGCAGTTCATCGAGATCCTGGAGCGGCGCCAGGGCATGAAGATCTCCTGCCCGGAGGAAATCGCCTTCCGTAAGGGGTTCATCACTCGCGATCAGCTGGCCGAACTGGCGAAGCTGACGGGCAAATCGAGCTACGGGCAGTATCTTGCGAAACTGCTCTGATTGCGGGCCTTCCGGCTCATGAAGGTGCGGAGATCGGTATGACCTGGTCGGCGCGGCAAGGCACGAAATTCGAGGATGAGCGGACCCGCCCCGGTGACGCGCGCACACGACAGCTACTCCACGACTCGCAGTAGCCCCGCCGGTTCTGGGGAAATTCGGCGGGGCTACTTAGACGGCGGCACGTTTGAAAGTTTCTGCCGATGCCGGCGCGATCGCGTCCGAACCTGCAAACATTCAACGGCGAACTCACCCGTGACTATTTTCCAAACGCGTCTCGTCGCTGTTCTCAAACCAAAGAATAGCGGCGCCGAGTCCGGCGATCCACCAACCCTGCCATGCGCCATGACCAACGGTGGCGATCGAAAAGACGGTAGCGAACAACGCGAGCCGCGGCGCCAACTTTCGTGCCGGAAGATGGCGCAAATGCACGAGCAGGAGCAGGCCAGTGAGGGTCAGCAATGTTGCGCCGATCAGCCCGGTCTCCGCCCAGGCCTGTAGCGGCATGTCATGAGGGTGGCCCACCGCCAGAAGCAATCTTTGCTCGGGCGAGACGTCTGCTGCCACCGGGTGCTCGTGCATGCTGGCAGAAGTGCCGAACCCAGTCCCCGCGATCGGTCGCGCCCATGCCACCTCGCCAAAGCTTCTCCAGATATCGATGCGAACCTGACCCGTCATTTTGGGCAAGCGGTCCAGAATCAGCGTTGGTAGCCCGCGCTCGGCCGTCACACCTAGAACTGGCCCTATCGCCATCGTTAGCACAAATGCAAGCCCGATCGCTCCCAGAGCCGCACGTGGCATGAGCGCCGCCAATACCCAGCAGAGCGCTGCCACAACAACGCCAAGCTTGGCCGATGCGCTTTGAGAAAATAGCGCCAGGATGACGACGATGGAAGCAGTCAGGACCGCAAGAGACCGGTCGAATCCGCGACCAGATGGCATTGTCCAGAGGTGGTGGACGACTGGCACCGCGAGTACGACTGCGACAATCACCGGGCGGTTGAAGATAAAGGCCATCATCTTGCCGGAGCCGAGGGCTGCACGCTGTGACAAGCCAGAGGCGAGTTCGATCATCACGAGCGCGGAAGTCAGGATGATTGCCAGCGCGAGAGCGCGCAACAGCATCGACGTAGGCCGAAACTTTCTGGATGCGGCAATTACGAGCGTGAAAGCTA
>NZ_JBFTZN010000436.1:0-3165 GCF_056406775.1 Allobosea sp. P1_A7 | reverse complement strand
GTAACTGGTGCGAGCGGGCCACCTTGCGACGATCGATAACCCCGCTTGCTGATCCACTATCGCCGCCTGGACTGGCCGGTGGGGATGAAGTGATAGTGGTTGCGGATGGTGGCGACGCTCAGCGGGATATCGTTCCAGACCTCGCTRATGAAGGTCTGCGTCTGCGGACCAGGCCTGGGCGGGCCAAGGTAAGGTCGGCCCTGCTCGTCCTTGCAGTAGAGCAGGATGGGGAGCATCAGGCCGTTAAGCTGATTGGCCGGATCCATCACTGAGTGCCATTCGGCCAGGTTCAGCTTCACCGCCGCGAGGAAGCCTTCACACCAGTCCGCCGGCCAGGTGTCTCCATTGCCCCTGCGCCGGTGATGAGGCTCGACGATGCCGTCTTCGAGCGCGCCAGTGATACGGTTGAAGCGGTCGGCCGCGGCCTTGATGGCCGCAAACTCCGGCGTGGCGCCGGTGTTGAGCGCATCCTGATCGAGCGCCAGCGCCGCCAGCAGGCTCCCGATCAGGTCCAGGTCCAGCGGCCCCGCCGCAAGCGCGGTCACGAAGCCGTCCAGCATGGCCAGGTTCGTCGCCAGCGGCTTCCGCGCCCGGCGCGCCTGCAGCCAACGATCCAGTTCCTTGTCGTCCATGGCCCGCTCGGACGGGGCAGCAGCGGGGCGTCGGGTCCGGATCATGCCGCCAGTCTTTCCGCCCCGCGCGCGGCTTTCCAGTTCCAGGCGAGGAGCTGATCCAGATCGTTCGCCTTCACCGCGCCGCTGGCCATCTTCTCCAGTACGTCATTCAGCCAGGTGAAGGGATCGACATCGTTCAGTTTGGCGGTGTTGAGAAGCGAGGCCAGGATGGCCCAGGTCCGGGCCCCGCCATCATCGCCGGCGAAGAGGTGATTTCGCCGACCAAGGGCGATCGGGCGCATGGTCCGCTCAACCGTATTGGTGTCCACCTCGAGCCGTCCGTCTTCCAGGAAGCTCACCAGCCCATGCCAGTGGGCAAGCGTGTAGCGGATCGCCTGGGCCAGACCGGATTTGCGCGACAGGCMCGGAAGCTCGGCCTCGAGCGTAACCTTGAGATCTGCCATCAACGGCGCGGCATAAGCCTGCCGAGACCATAGCCGCTCCTCGGCGCTCAGGCCGCGGATCTGGTTCTCGATGGCGTAGACCGCGGCGATGCGCCCGATGATGTCCGCCGCTATGGCAGAGCCCGTCTGCTTATGGACCTCGACAAACTTGCGCCGCGCATGGGCCAGACAGAAGGCAAGCGTGATCGGGCCGGGCTTGCGGCCACGGACAGCCAGCTTCTTGTAGGCACCATAGCCGTCAACTTGCAGCAGACCCTGATAGCTCTTGAGCTGCTCGCGGATCTCATGATGGCCGCGCCCTTCGGCATAGACATAGACCACCGCCGGCGGCGTCGGGCCGCCCCAGCATCGGTCATCCGTCGCATGGGCCCAGAACTGTCCCTTGTGTGTGCGCCTCAAGCCCCGTCGTCGGACCGGAAGCGGGGTCTCGTCACAGAAGATCCGGCCGGCGCGATGGATCGCCTTCAACTGCAGCTCGTAGAGCGGCTTCAGCCACCAGGCGGCCTTCTTCATCCAGCGGGTCAAGGTCGAGCGATCCAGCTTCACCCCCTGTCCGGCCAGCATGCGGGCCTGCCGGCTGAGCGGCATGAACCAGGCGAACTTCCAGACCGCTACGCTGGCGATGACGGATGTCGAYGCCATGCCGCCGTCGAAGAGACGGGCCCTGGCCGGCGCCTGGACAACGCCGGTCTCGCAGGCGCGGCAGGCATACTTCGGACGGAKGGTGCGCACGACGCGCACGATGGCGGGCACCACGTCGAGGGCTTCGGAGACGTCCTCTCCGATCCGGTGCAAAGTGCCTGCGCAGCAGGCACAGGAGGTCTGCTCCGGCTCGATGATCTCGTCGATGCGGGGAAGATGGCGTGGCAGGCAGCCGAGATTGCGTCTGGCCCGACCGCGCTCGCTTGACGAGGCCTTCGGCGGCGGCGCCTCGTCATTGGCTGCGGCGGGCGGGCCGATGCCGCCAAGCTCCAGGTCCAGCTGACCGTCCAAAACGACTGTCGCCCGCTCGGACCTGGGACCGAAGACATACGCCCGGAGCAGGGCGTTCTGCGCCTCCAGTTCGGCGATCCGCGTCGCCTGGGCCGCTACGAGCGACCTGAGGGCGTCGGAAGATTCAGGCAAATCAGGAGCGCGCGGCGACATAGGGCTTCCTACCCCAGAAAGCCTAGAAACACCAATGAATACAACGCCTCACCCGACTTTCATGGGACGCCTGACCGGCATCGGACGCACCCGCGTCCAGTCCAGACCGTCAACCAGCATGGCCATTTGTGCGGGCGTGATGACGACCGCCCCGTCAGCGATCGGCGGCCATGTGAAGCGCCCGTCCTCCAGCCACTTGGTCGCCAGGATCATGCCGCTGCCGTCCCAAGCCAGAAGCTTCAATCTGTCGGCCCGCTTGCTGCGGAAGACAAAGACGTCACCACAGAATGGATCCGCCGCCAGCGCCTCGGCGACCAGGCTGCTCAGTCCCTGGACACCTTTGCGGAAATCGACGGGTCTTGAGGCGATGACAACCTTCAGGTCGGCGCGGAGGGCGATCAAGCGCTGGCCCGCACCGCGGCCAGGACGGTTTCCAGGGCGGCGCGATCGACGCCACCCGTGATCCGGATACGCGCCCCGAGAAGCTCCARCTCGATGACGCCAGCGGAACCAAGCCCACGCTCTGTCGGCGCCGCCGCAACGAGGGGCACGAACCTCACCGCGCCCTCATTCATCCGCTCGCGCGCGACGCGGCGCCAGTAATGCAACAGGCCGATGCTGACGCCGTTTTCCCGAGCGAGTGCCGAGACATTGCAGCCCGGCTCGAAGCTCAAGGTCGTGATCCGGGCTTTCTCCTCCCGCGACCAACTCCGTCGCCTCACCTCCCCGGTGATCACCTCGATGCGCCGGTAGCGATCCGGTCCGGCCGTTCCTCTCCCTCGCACACCATGCTGATCACCATCACCAGCATCGGCATGAGTATCGTCAGCACTGTGTTGATGATCATCATTAAGCCCTGACACGGCGACCTCCTCGTCTGAGAGGCGAGATCATCCAGACTTGGATCCAGCCGCGGAAGGTGGCGCGCTCGCACCAGGTAC
>NZ_JBFTZN010000435.1:0-3175 GCF_056406775.1 Allobosea sp. P1_A7 | reverse complement strand
GGTCACCCACAGGCCGCTCGCCATCCGGCAGCCGTAATTCTGGAAAACCTCGCTGCCGAAGAGATAGCCCGGATATTCGCACCAGCTCATCGCGTCGCTCCACCGAAGGCAGCAAAGCCGCGATTGGCACGGATCTCGAGACGCCCGACGCCCCAGGCCGAGATCAGCGAGAAGACCAGGTAGATCAGCATCGCCGCACCGAAGAACAGGAACGGTTCCTTGGTCGCGACATTGGCGCGGGTGGTGATGAACATGATGTCGGGCAGGGTGATGACCGAGACCAGCGAGGTCTCCTTCAGCAGCACCATCCAGTTATTGCCCAAACCGGGYAGCGCCACCCGGATGAGCTGAGGGAAGACCACGAGGCGGAAGGCCTGCCCCTTGCTCAGGCCGAGCGCGGCGGCGGCCTCGCGCTGGCCCTTCTGGATCGAGTTGAGGGCGCCGACCCAAACCTCGCTGGAGAAGGCGGAGAGCACCACGCCGAGCGCCACCATGCCGGCGACGAAGGGTGGCATGCTGAAATTGCCGGGCAGGCCGAGCGAGACCCAGGCCTTCTGCAGCACGATCTGGATGCCGAAATAGATGATGTAGAGCGTCAGAAGCTCCGGCACGCCGCGGAAAACGGTCGTGTAGACCGTGGCCAGCCAGCGCAGAACAATGTTCTCGGAGCGCTTGCCGAGCGCGACGATCAGGCCCAGCAGCAGGCCGAAAGGCAGGGTTGCCAGCGCGATTGCGATGGTGATCCCGGCGCCCTGGAGCAGGGCGAGGCCCCAGCCGCCGTCGCCGAAACCGAGCAGTGCGAGTTTGTCGAACATGGATAAGCCGGCGAGGGGAGGGAAATGGACCACCGCCGGCGCGCGAGGCACGCCGACGGGGTTCGGTCAGCCGGCTATTGTCACAGGATAGGGAACTTGAACCACTTGTCCTGGATCTTCTTGTGCGAGCCGTCGGCGATCGATTCGGCGATCGCCTTGTCCCACATCGCCTTCAGTTCAACATCGGCCTTGCGCACCGCGCCGGCCGTGCCGGGGCCGTGGATGGTGGCGTCACGCGGAACGTCGGCCGCCTTCTTGCAGCAATCCTTGCCCTTGCCATTGAGGAAGTCCTCGAGCGAGAGCGAGTCGGCGATGATGTAGTCAAGCCGCCCATTCGCCAGGTCGAGATTCGCCTCTTCCTGGGTCGGGTACAGGCGGATGGTCGAATCCTTGTAGAACTTCTCGAGGAAGTTGGCGTGGATGGTCGAGCCCTGCGTGCCGATGGCCTTGCCCTTCAGGGCTGCCGGCGAGATGTCGGTTCCAGCCGACTTGGCGCTGATCGCCCAGATCGGGGTCTTGGTGTAGACCGCGGTGAAGTCGACCTGCTTCTTGCGCTCATCGGTGGCGTTCATGCCGGCGATGATGATGTCGTATTTATTGGCGAGCAGCGCCGGGATGATGCCGTCCCAATCCTGGACCACCCAGGTGCATTTCACCTTCATCTTCTCGCAAAGCATGTTCGCATAGTCGATCTCGAAGCCTTCGAGTTCCTTCTTGGCGTTGAGATTGTTGAAGGGGGGATAGGCGCCTTCGGTGCCGATCCGGATCTCCTTCCACTCCTTTGCCTGGGCCAGGACGCCAGTGGCGCCGGCAGCCGTCAGCACAGCGGCGGCGATCAAACGAACGAAACCTTTCATGGTACCTCCCACAGGTTTGACCGGCCGGGCGTTTCGAGTTCCCGTGTCCGGCTTGTGCTTACAGATTGTGCGATCCTGTGCCCTGCCCGCAAGTGGGGGCATGCAGCTTTTCTGAGCGAAGCCGCTTAAAGGGAAGGCAGCGCAAATAATTGATTTTATTGATTATTTATGCCCCTGTCTGATTCCGCGCGGATTGTGCCTGCGCGCTTCGACACCGTGCTCAGGCCGCGCTGGCCCTGCGCTGTCCGCCAAACGCGGCAAAGACTGCCTCGCAGCGGTCGAGTCCCCAGTCCAGTTCCGCCCGGCTGATCGTCAGCGGCGGGGCGAATCGGATGACCGTCTCGTGCGTTTCCTTGGTCAGCACGCCGGCGCTGGCCATTGCCTTGACGAGCGCCTTGGCGGAACCCACTGCCGGATCGATATCGACGCCGATCCACAGACCGGCTCCCCGGACGTCCCGCGCGATACCGCGGGTCATCGCGGCAAGGCGCTGCTTCATGTGAGCGCCCTGTTCGGCGGAGCGCTGCACCAGCCGCTCTTCCTCGATGATCTTGAGCGACTCCAGCCCGATCGCGGCGGCGAGCGCGTTGCCGCCGAAGGTCGAGCCATGCGAGCCGGGCTCGAACAGGCGCATGACATCCCGAGAGGCAAGGAAGGCCGAGACGGGATAGACACCGCCGCCAAGCGCCTTGCCGACGATCAGGCCGTCCGCTCGGATGCCCTCATGCTGATGCGCGAACCAGCGCCCGGTGCGTCCGAGCCCGGACTGGATCTCGTCGAGGATCAGCAGGACGTTGTGGCGGTCGCAGAGTTCGCGCAACCGCTTGAGATAGCCCGCAGGCGGCATGACGATGCCCGCTTCTCCCTGGATCGGCTCGATCATGATGGCGGCGGTGCGGGGGGTGATCGCCGCCTCGACGGCCGCTGAATCACCGAAGGGCACCGTCACGAAGCCCGGTGCGAAGGGGCCGAAACCGTCGCGATAGCTGTCCTCGGAGGAGAAGCCGACGATCGTCGTGGTACGCCCGTGGAAATTACCCGCGGCGACGATGATCTCGGCCTGATCCCCGGCGATATCCTTGACCCGGTAGCCCCAGCGCCGTGCCGCCTTGATGGCGGTTTCGACCGCCTCGGCGCCGGTGTTCATCGGCAGCGCCATGTCCTGGCCCGATACGGCGCAGAGCTTCTCGAGGAAGGGGCCGAGAGGTTCGCAGTGGAAGGCCCGGCTCGTCACCGCGAGCTTGCGCGCCTGTTCGCTCAGGACCTTGAGAATACGCGGGTGACCGTGGCCCAGGCTGACGGCCGAATAGCCGCTCATCATGTCGAGCCGTTTCACCCCGGAGGTATCGGTCAGCCAGACACCCTCGCCATGTGAGAGCATGATCGGCAGTGGCGCGTAGTTGGCGGCACAGACCTGCTGCTCGAGCGCGATTGCATCCATGGTCGTTCTCCCTCGTTCCAGTGAGGGTAAATCTGCCGAGACGACCGGTTCGTGTTGGAATC
>NZ_JBFTZN010000434.1:0-3181 GCF_056406775.1 Allobosea sp. P1_A7 | reverse complement strand
GGATTTCGCTCTGTGCAATGCTGTACTTACGCGGCGGTGGTCGCGTTTTGCCACTGCTGCGCGGCCGCGGCTCGGAAGAGGCGCAGCGTCGGTCGGGAGATCAGATGGCGCTCGAGGTTGAAGATATTATGAATGGCAGCATGAACGGAGAGAAATCGCTGCGCCGACATTGGCGACTTGAAGCGCTGCATCTTGCGCTCACGTCGTCGGATTAGCTGGTGTGAGTTCTCCGCCCGATTGTTTCGGCGCAGGCCCTGCTCGTGGCGCCCCGAGAGCCCCAGGTCTCGCCATGCGGCCGCGTAGGAGCGCAATTTGTCCGTCACCAGCACTTTGGGGGCAAAGCCATGCTTTTTGAGCAGTTTGCGCATCAGCCGCAGGGCGGCCCCCTTGTCCCGTCTGGATTGCACCAGCACGTCGAGGATCTCGCCCTCGCGGTCGACGGCTCGCCAAAGATACAGGCGCCGGCCCTGGATGCGGATCACCATCTCGTCCAGGTGCCAGATGTCTGCCGGTGCGGGCCGGAGCCGGCGCAGGTTGCGGGCATAGCTGCATCCAAATTTGAGTACCCATCGCCGGATCGTCTCGTACGAGATGTCGAGGCCGCGCTCCGCCAGCAGTTCCTCGACATCGCGGTAGCTCAAGGTGAACCGCAGATAAAGCCACACGGCGTACCGGATAATCTCAGGCGGGAACTGGTGACGGGCGTAGGAAATCGGCTGCATGCCCCTACCCTACCCGAGCAGGCTCAGATCGCACCATTCCCGTGACAATGCCGTGCGGAAGCCACAGCAGAAGTAACTGGTCGACAAGCCGCACACGTCGGCCAGTGATTTGAGCGCGACCGAACCGTCGAGATTTGCCGCGAGAAGCTCGGTGCTGCGCCTCGGATGATGGCGACCAAGACGCCTTCGTTCATATCAGCGCGGTCGAACGGGCGGGTCTGCGCGACGCGCAGAAGATCTCGTACGAGCTCGTCGCTGACAGGCGGTCGGGGAAAGCGTCAGCCGAGAACCTTCGCGCTGAGTGACGCCTCAGATTGAATGCGAGGGCGCGGGTGGATCCGCCGACATGATCTCGGCTCAGAGCCGAGGCTCAGTTCCACCCGCGGGATCCGGGTCATCGAAGGGCAGACCGTCACGCTCTGCATCGCTCTCCCGCTCATCCCCGTCCCCGCCGCTCGTCGGAATCTCGTCAGCCAGCAACCTGTCCTTCGAGAGCAGACCGGCGTCCTCGAGCTTCTCCAGGTCCGGCAGGTCGCGCAGGCTCGCGAGACCGAAGACCGACAGGAATGTGTCGGTCGTCACATAGGTATAGGGCGCCCCGGGCTCCGGGCTGCGCGGCCCGGCCGTGATCACGCCGGCGCGTTTCAGCGCCGCGACGCTGTCGCGGCTCATCTCCTTGCCAAAGACCTTGCCGAGTTCGCGGCGCGTGATCGGCTGCAGATAAGCGATCCCGGACAGGAACAGCATCTCGCTCGGCGACAGGCCGGCGGTCGCTTGCGGCGCTGCCGACACCGCCCGGATCGCCGGGGCAAAGGCGCCGCGCGTGCGGTGCTGCCAGCCGCCGGCGACGGCGACCAGATCATAGGGGCGGCCGCGCAACTCCTCGCGGATGTCGGCGATAATCAGATCGATCGCACAGTCGCGCCCAACCAGCTGCGCCAGCACCTCGCGCGGGACTGGCTCGGGCGCGGCAAAGATYACGGCTTCGACCCGGCCCATCCATTCGCGCCAGCGCAATTCGGGCGGCAGCTCGGCCAGTTCGGTGTCGAGCGCACTCTCCGGCTTGAGTCGGCGTGCCATGGCTCAGAGCCCATAGATGCGAAAGGTCGGCCGGCCCGACAATTCGCGGACAGCGCCGAGCGAGACGAGCCGGTCGAACAGACGGCGCAGGCCGCGATCCGAGATGCCGCCGATCTCGGCCGAGGCCGCCAATGCATCGTCGCTGAGCAAGGCTGCGATCACCGCACCCGAGCCTTTGGCCCGCAGTTTTGGCGCCGCCCCCGCGAGGAGATCCGCCCGGCGCGCCAGCTCGCCGGCCAGGTCGATCGCACGACCCGCCGCTTGCGCATAGGCCAGAGCCACGGCCGGCTGCCAGCCCTCCCCGCCCGGGCGCGGACGTTCTCCTGCCGTTCCGACCCGCGCAGCAGGATCAAGGATCGTCGTCGCCAGAAGCGGCACCGGCAAAACCCATTTGAACTTTTGGGCGAGCACAGCGTCAGCCAGCCAGAGCGCCAAGACCTCGGCATCCGGGCGCACCTTGACGACGCGCTCGCTCAGCTCGGCCACGGCGACGATCGCCGCCCTCCCCGAACCGGCCGCTTCGGATGCTAGCTCGGCAAGCGTCGCGAGCTCTGTCGCGCTCACGGCCAAACCAAAGCCGGCGGCGGCCCGCGCGATCGCCTCTGGCGAAAAACCCGGCGAGCGGGTAACGAGTTGCCGCCAGGCCAGCAGGACACGCCCGGCCGGACCCGGGTCGTCGCCGGCCCGGCGCAGCAGCTGGACGTCGCGCAGCTGGTTTTGATCCTCGCGGCGGCCGAGCAGGCGCAGGCTGGCGGCCGCGGCCTGCAGCGCCAGGCGCTGCCGAAACACCCCGCTCCAAGGCGGGGTTTCGCGGGCAACGGCATCGAGCATTGCGAGGCTGGCGCCGGCCTGAAAGGCCGCATCGAACGCCTGATCGGATTGCGATTTTGTCCGCACCCAGCCGGGCACCGGCCGAACGGGCGAGGCTGGCTGAGCGAGGGGCGCGACACGGCGAAGCATGCCCAGAGCATAACGAGTTGCGGCGCTTGATGCCATCAATTTTATAAAAAAGCGCCGCGCTCGTCGTCTCATCAAAACGAATGATAATGTTGCATTATCATTCATTCCTGCCATGCTGCGACAAACGCAGGATCGAGCCCGCTATCACTGTGACTTGCACCAGGAAGATGCCGCTAGGTCACACCATTCCGTTGCCCGGACGCCGGGAATATTGCACATGGTTAACGACAGGCGTAACTAGCTAGACTGACTAGCTAGGGGATTCGCAATATGGAATGGCCGCTGCAGGACGCCAAGAACCACTTTTCCAAGGTCGTGCAACGGGCGCGAAGCGAGGGCCCGCAATTCGTGACGCTGCGTGGCGAGTCCGCCGCCGTCGTTCTCTCAGCCCAGGATTATGACTCAGCCCAGGATTATGA
>NZ_JBFTZN010000433.1:916-4123 GCF_056406775.1 Allobosea sp. P1_A7 | reverse complement strand
GCCGAAGCTCGCTTCCTCCGCCAGACGGAGATGATGGAAGACATCGACTCGGCGTGTGCCCGCGCTCAGGCCACCCTGGCGGCGTTCGGCGAAGAGGTCGGCGATTTCGGGAATGCGGGCCGGCGGGGCATGGAAGCCGGGCGTATCGGGGCCAAGCCCGGTCGCATTGGCGACAAGCGTCATTTCGCAGAGATCGGGAACGGCCCTGAGCGGGAAGGCGCTGCCCAGGATGCGGGCACGCTCGGCGGCATTGCCGACGATCGAACGCGAACCGGGCAGCCAATGCTCGCGCAACTCAGGGAGCGAATGCGTCACCCCGTTGCAGGTCACCGCACCGGTCCCGGCATCGAGAACGAAATCATATTCGCTCGACTTGCCGGCGGCGATGATCTCCAGCCCGAGCAACTCGGCCCAGGTGACGAGGGCAATCAGCAGGCTCGGCTGGTCGCCGTCCACCGGCGTGACGACGACGCCCTTGTCCTGCGCCATGCGGGCGAGACCGGGGCCGACGACGCTGTCAGCTTCCTTCGAGACAAGCGCGACATGGCGCCCGGCTTCGATCGCCGCCAGGCTGTGGCGGGTTGCGGCTTCCGGGCTGCCGGTCGCCTCGATCAGCAGGTGGAAGGGCAGGTCGATGACGGTCTCCAGACGCCCGGCGGCAATATGGCGACCGGCCGCCCAGGCCGCCTTGGCTTCCGCCGGTGTTTCGCAGGCGACGATTTCGGAGGCGGGAATGCCGGCGGCCGCCATGGCACGGGCCGCGCCTTCCGCGGTCATGTCCACAGCGATGCGCGCATTGACCAGCCTGATCCGCCTTGCCTGGCCCAGGAAGCTCTGGCCGAAGCCGCCGCTGCCGACCAGGCAGGTCTCGATCGGGGTCTTGATGCCGTTGTAGAGCGAATGAAAATTCATGGGCAGATCCTCCGGGGCGCCGCGTCGCGACTCTGAACCGGCCGCCACTTTGCGCTCAGCCTATAGCAAGATGGATATGCTGCATACAGCATACTTGTAGCATTTAGAGGGCTATGCTAGGTCGATGGCCAAGTCTGGCCCTGATCACATCCGGCCATGTGGGAGAATGAGAGCGATGGACATGCGCGCAAACGGATCACTGCCGACGATAGCCGTCGCGATGGGGGATCCGTCCGGCATCAGCCCCGAATTGCTGGCGCGCATCCTGCTCGAGCCTGATCTGCGCTCGTCTGCCCGCTACGTCGTCTTCGGCGACAAGCGCCTGCTCGATCTCGGCGCTGCGGACGCCAAGGTCGACCCGGACGTGCTGGTCATTCGCGAAGGCGACGAGATTCCGGCCCAGTCGGCGAAGCCGGTCTTCATCGATCTCGCCAATCACGATCCGGCCGCGCTCGAGCGTGGCAAGGCGACGCTCGCCGGCGGCCAGGCGGCGACCGATAATTTCCGTCGCGCGCTCCGCTTCGCTGGGGAAGGCAAGGCCGATGCCGTGTTCTTCACGCCCTTCAACAAGGCTGCGATGCGCTTCGCCTATCCCGGCTATGACGACGAGATCCGCTTCGTGCGCGATGCCATCGGCTATGAGGGCGATGCCAGCGAGTTCAACATTCTCGACGGGCTGTGGAACGCCCGTGTCACCTCGCATATCCCGCTGTCCGAGGTCGCGGCTGCGATCAGCCAGGAGCGCATCCTCAAGGCGCTGACGCTGGCCGACGGCAATCTGCGCGCTGCCGGCTTCAACCCGCCGCGCATTGCCGTGGCCGGCATCAATCCGCATGCCGGCGATGGCGGCAATTTCGGCCGTGACGAGATCGAGACGATCGAGCCCGCCGTGAAGCAGGCCAAGGCCCGGGGCTTCACCGTCGAGGGGCCTTTCCCCTCCGACACCGTCTTCCTGCGCGCCAGGAACGGTGATTTCGATGCCGTGCTGACGATGTATCACGACCAGGGCCAGATCGCGATGAAGCTGATCGGCTTCGACCGTGGCGTCACGCTGATCGGCGGCTTCCCGTTCCCGATCTGCACGCCGGCGCACGGCACCGCCTATGAGATCGCAGGCAAGGGCATCGCCAATCTCGGCGCGACCCGTGCGGCGCTCAGCCTCGCCATCAAGATGGCGAATGAAGGAAGGGCCGCACGCAAGGCGGCTTGAGTTCACCGCGGCCGGGCAGCCGTTTCATGAGCCGCCCGGCATCTAATCACGAAGGGAGAAACGAATGAAAAAGACGAGCATTGCGGTTGGTATTGCGGTCGCGTTCAGCCTGGCCGGTGCAACCGCCGCGCAGGCCTGGCAGCCCACCAAGCCGGTGGAATTCGTGGTCACCTCGGGCGCCGGCGGCGGCACCGACAATTTTGCCCGCGTCATCCAGTCGATCATCACCAAGCACAAGCTCTTCGACCAGCCGATCGTGGTGGTGAACAAGGGTGGCGGCAGCGGCGCTGAAGGCTACATCCATGGCCGCGCCGGCAAGGGCGACCCCCATCGCGTCATCTTCGGCACCAATAACGCCTATCTGCTGCCTTACGTCGCCAAGCTCGGCTACAAGCTCTCGGATCTGACGCCGGTCTCGGCGCTGGCGCTGGACGAGTTCATCCTCTGGGTCAACGGCCAGGCTCCCTATGCCGATGCCAAGAGCTATATCGATGCGGTCAAGGCCAAGCCCGGCTCGCTCAAGATGGGCGGCAGCCAGTCGAAGGATACCGACCAGACGCTGACCTCGATGATCCAGGAAGCCGCTGGCGTGAAGTGGATCTACGTGCCGTTCCAGGGCGGCAGCGCAGCCGCCGTGCAGCTCGCCGGTGGTCACATCGATTCCAACGTCAACAACCCCAACGAGAATATCGGCCAGTGGAAGGCCGGCCAGGTGAAGCCGCTCTGCGTGTTCAGCCCGGTGCGTCTCGCCAAGGGCGACGCGGTCTTCGAGGGCAAGGGCTGGGGCGATATCCCGACCTGCAAGGAGGCTGGCCTCCCGCTCGAGACCTTCCAGATGCCGCGCACCGTCTGGCTGCCCGCTGAAGTTCCCGCCGATGCGGTCGCTTACTACGCCGACATCATGGAGAAGGTCAGCAAGACGCCGGAGTGGCAGGAATTCATCACCCGCACCTCGCAGACCGGCCGCTTCATGAAGGGCAAGGAATTCGCCGATTTCGTCGCCAAGGACGAAGCCGCGAACAAGAAGACCTTCGAAGCCGAAGGCTGGGTCGTCAAGTAAGACGGTTTCCTGCCCCCGGGGGGGG
>NZ_JBFTZN010000433.1:0-839 GCF_056406775.1 Allobosea sp. P1_A7 | reverse complement strand
GCCGGCGGCAGGTCGTTTCCCGATTGGCCTTGTCCCGGCGCCTTCGACAGGACCGGGACAGGCGCGTTGAATGTGAAGAGACGGCCTGAAGCCGTTCGCTGGAGGAGGCTGCGATGATCACCCGCTTCTGGGCTGAATCCGCCATGGCCGTGGTCACGATGATCTTCGGGCTCGGCATCGTCTATGGTGCACTGGACTTCGGCGTCGGCTGGGATTCGTCCGGGCCACAGCCGGGCGCCTTCCCCTTCTATACCGGTCTGCTTGTTGCCGCCGCGAGCCTCGGCACCTTGGTGCTGACGCTGAGCAAGCGCTTTACCGGAAGCGGCAATCTGCAGGACGTCTTTCTCGATCGCGAGCAGGGCAAGCGCGTTGCCGCCTTCTTCCTGCCGATGCTGGCCTTCGCCGTGCTGAGCGTCACGCTCGGCATGTATGTCGCGACCATTCTCTATCTCGTCTTCACCATGCGCTTCCAGGGTCGCTACAGCTGGTTCGCCTCGCTCGGCACCGCCTTCGTGACGGCCGTGCTGTTCTATCTCGCGCTCGAAAAGTTCTTCCAGATCGGCCTGCTCAAGGGGCCGCTCGAGTCTTTCCTCGGCCTGTGATCATCTCCCTTTCCGGATCGGTGCCGCCTCATGGATAATGTCGCCTCCCTGATGCACGGCTTCTCGGTCGCGCTCACCACTCACCACATCCTGCTGATGATGGCGGGCGTCCTGCTCGGCATACTGGTTGGTGTCCTGCCCGGCCTCGGCGCGCCTAACGGCGTGTCGCTGATGCTGCCGCTGACCTTCTCGATGGATCCGGTCTCCGCGATCATCCTGCTGACCTCGCTCTACTGG
>NZ_JBFTZN010000432.1:5247-5892 GCF_056406775.1 Allobosea sp. P1_A7 | reverse complement strand
AGTTTGTGGCGCCGAACCGCGCCAAAATGGCGAGTTCCCCTCGGATCGTTTGGATGTGAGCGCCTGCACTCATCTACGGCCTTCGCCGCGCGGAGCGGCGAAGCTGTTGACGTCCACCCGTACGTGAAAACGAACCGCGTCTCAAAGCCGATAAGGGGTCTGCGGCCTTGACAAGGAAAACCCCATACAAGTCCAATGGCGCGATGAAGACACCTGGGCAGCGCTCCATGAACACCCACTTTCCACCCAGGTCRGCAGGTCAGCTCAGGCGGCTGTTTCGCGGCGGCGGCGCGCCAAGAACAGGCCTTCGTCCCGCTCCAGAATCCGGCATTCCAGCCAACCAGCGCCCCGCGAAGCGGACGTCCCAAACGTCAGCCATGGGGCTGCAGCCCTCGGTCGCTGATCGGCACGGCGCCGGGACGGCGCGCCGGGCAACGCCCGCGAAAGGGAAAAGCCGATAAAAGGAAAGCTTCTTACAGATGGTGCTGGAACTGGTTTAACGCCGGAACCGAGCGTGCGAACGCGAAAGGTGTTTCCGTCAGGGTGGCTTCGGAGCCGGACGCGTCAGACGGGAGGCGAAGAGCGGCCTGCCCCTGCCCTGCCCGGGGGCGGCGCTGGTTCGCTGTCTCGTGACCCCTGTCGTGG
>NZ_JBFTZN010000432.1:0-5229 GCF_056406775.1 Allobosea sp. P1_A7 | reverse complement strand
CTCCTGGGGGCCGGCGAGCGCGAGCCATGATCGGCAGCTTGCGGGTTCAGGACCCTCGCGGCGGGAGCGCCGCGCCGCTCAGCGCTGCGTCAGCCTTGTGATCGTTGCCGCGGGAACCCCGGGGAAGTTGTTGGCCAGGAGATAACGCGGGCTGGACTGCACCCATTTGTCGAGGTCGATCTCCTCGAATTTGCCATTGTCCCAGGTCTGCACGATCTCGAGATCGTCGTCGCCGACATTCTTGACCGCGTGCCCGAAGCCCTGCGGGATATAGGCGACGTCGCCCGGTTTGAACTCGGCCACCTTGCCGCGCCCGCCCGAGCCGAAGAGCGCCACCTGGCCCTTGCCGCGCAGGTAGTAGTGCCACTCGTTCGCGTTCACGTTCCAGTGCAGCTTGCGCATGGCGCCCGGCTTGATGGTCATCACGCCGCCGGACATGGCCTTCGAGACGGGCCATTCGTCGACCGTCGCAAGACGGAAGGTGCCACCGTCGAAGTCGCGCACCGCCCGGTTGTCGTGCAGCAGGGCGAACTTATGCGTCGAATCCTTCGGCCAGGGAGCATCGAGCGCCTCCGACGCCGGCAGCACGGCGCCCGCCTGGATATAGGTCTCGCCCTTGGGAAAGGCGTCGAACGCATCCTTCGGCACGCCGAAATTGAGCGCCAGAAAATCCTTGGGCGTCACGTCGATCCAGTCCGTGATCGAGAAGGTGCCGTGCTCGGAAAAGGCGCCATTGTCGAAGGACAGGATGAAGTGGCAGGGCTTGTCGCCGATGGTCTGGATCGCGTGGCCATGGCCCTTCGGGAAGAACCAGAGGTCGCCCGGCCCGAAATTATTGATCTCGCTCGCTCCCGACGGGTCGAGAACCACCGTCTGGCAGCGGCCATCGATGACATAGGCCCATTCGGCGGCGATCGCGTGCCAGTGCAGCTCGCGCGAGGCGCCGGGCTCGAGGAACATGTGCACGCCGGCAATCCCCTTGCTGATCGGGAACTGGTGGACGGTTGCCTCCTTCGCCCAGCCACCGGACGTCACCTTGGGCGTGTTGCCGTCGAGCGAGAAGCGGAAATCGGGCATCTCGCTGATGTCCTTGGGATCGTGATAGGCGACCTTGTCGCCCGGAGGCAGCTCGACGGCCTGCCGCCCATATCCTCCATCCCCCGCTTTGAACGACGTCAGGCGAGCCTGCGCCTCCGCAGCGATCGTTGTCGTCAGGAGCCCTCCCGCAGCGGTCGCTGCGAGCATCTGTCGACGTGAAATGGAATCCATGACGTCTCTCCTGTGGTTCCAGCGGGCTGTCCGCCGGCCGGCCTGTTCCCCCCCGTTTCCGCGCCGTTCCGCGCCCCGAAATTCTATCATGCCGGCGGCTTCCGGCATCATCTCTCCGGATGATGCGGGCTCATCCAGGCCGGCCGGGAGCGGCCCGGCACAGGGGCCTCGGACGCCGGTGCGGGCCTCTGCGTCACGGCCATGGCCCAGCCAAGCCGCGGCGGCGCGGCAGGATCGCGGGCGGCGGATGAAGACGATGCGGCGCTGGTCGGGGGCGGTGGCCATGCGATGCCCTGGCATTGGCAGGATTGCCTGATGTTCATGCTGCCGAGCCGAGGAACCATCACGTTCAGGTGAGCGCTAGCCCAGTCGCTCCCGATTGATGAATTCGCGGCCTGAGGCATCAACTCAGCCGCAGCCGATGGGCGATGCCGATCCCCGCGGCACGTGCCCCTCCCCGGCTGGCGCGTGTGCCGGTCTCCGTCGCACTCGCATCAGGTCCGGAGATTGCCGTCAGCGGCGAAACAGATTCTCCGCCATGAAGGTGACGAGCGCCTGAATTTTTGGGGAGAGCTGGCGGCTGGAGGGCCACAGGATGCGGAACTCGCCGACATCCTCGACATGCTCGGCCAGGACGGAAACCAGCCTCCCCTCGGCGATCTGCTGCGCCACCGTGAAGAGCGGCAGGCAGGCGACGCCGAGCCCGGCCTCGGCCATGCTGATCAGGGGCTCCTCGATCACATCGACCAGCCGGTCCGTGAAATCGAGGTCGATCGTGACCTCGGGAAAGGCCTGCATGAACTTTGTGATCGTCGGCATGAAGAGCATGCCGGCGAGCGGCAGGCTGACCCGAAGCCTGCCGCGGGGGGCCGCCATGCTCTGCGACAGCTCCTGCTCCGCCGCCTCCAGCTCACCAAAGATCCGCCGGCAGCGCTCCAGGAACATGGCGCCCTCGGCCGTGATCGCGATGCTGCGGGTGTTGCGGTGAAAGAGACGGACGCCGAGGCGCTTCTCCAGACGGGCGATCGTCTTGCCGATGGCCGAGGCCG
Source organism: Allobosea sp. P1_A7 (assembly GCF_056406775.1). NCBI lineage: Bacteria > Pseudomonadati > Pseudomonadota > Alphaproteobacteria > Hyphomicrobiales > Alloboseaceae > Allobosea > Allobosea sp. P1_A7. The sequence continues at coordinate 2,911 of NZ_JBFTZN010000432.1, read as the reverse complement.
ACACGCCCAGCGCCTCTCCGGCGCGGACGAAGCTGCGCGTCTCGGCGGTGACGACGAACGCATTCAACGCACCGATGGTGTCCACGATCGCCGCCTCCATTGCGGACATCGATGTCCGTTATCTCCGGAGGCATAGCCCATTCTTTCCGCTCTGTGTCGCCGTCTATCTCGGGCGTCGGCGGGATAGTCCGCCGGCCCTTCCCGATCGGAGATCCCATGACCGATACCCCAAAAGCCGAATTCGCCATCGCTCCGCAGCCCACCGTCTTCGTCGTCAACGTCATCCATGCTCATCCCGGCAAGCAGGAGGAGGCCTTCAGGATCATCCAGGATGTCGTGCACTATGTCGCAGAGCGAAAGGAGGGGTTCCTCTGGAGCAACCTGTCGAAGAGCACGGACGGCAAGACCGTCGTGAACATCGAGGCGATCCGCGACGAGAACAATGTCGGCGAATTCTTTTCCGATCCGGTCTTCGCCGAAAAATTCAAGCAGCTGGACACCGTCTCGAAGAGCGAATTTCACATCTACAGGGTTTCCGACCTTGTGCTTCCCGGTCAGCCCGTTGGCTAAAATGACCGGGGCTCTTCCAATCAGGGCTCCCTGGTCGGAAGATGCTCACCCGCGACCGCGCATTGAAAGCAGACGTCGGCGAGTGGAGACCGGCGCAACGTGCATGTGAGACTTCAGGCGGGGTTGCAGGGTTGCGAGACCGGAACGCGGAAGCGCCCGGTCATTCCTGGCAGGGGAGCAAATCACCCGCGCCGGTCCAACGTCCTGGGCCTCGTCGCCGGCGGTTATCTTGTGCGGGGTCGGCAGCCACGCCCGCGCTCAACCGGCAGCAAAGGCGCGACCAGCGCCCATTCATCCTCCGCCAGACCGATCCCCTCGCCCAAGGCTTCCGCCAGGACGACGCGTTGAATCGACATGTCAGCTGTGCGTCAGTACGCGCCGTTATTGCCTTGGGCAGGCAGCCCACGTTCAATGCTGGGGTCTGGGCAGCGCATGGCCGCGCCGTCGGACTTGACTGGGAAAGCGCATGAATCTCAGCTTCGTCAAGATGCATGCCAACGGTGATGATTTTGTCGTCGTCGATGCACGCACGAGCCCCAATCCGGTTGATCCCGATGTCGCGAGATTCCTTGGCGACCGGAACCGCGGCGTCGGCTTCAACCAACTGGCGGTGGTGCTTCCCTGCGACGATGCCGCCGCGCGTCTCATCTTCTGGAATCCAGGCGGCACGACCTTGGGTGCGTGTGGCAGTGCAACGCGCGGCGTCGCTCACCTGATGATGAAAGAGGCCGCGAGCCAGGAAACGACCTTGCGCACCGAGCGAGGCGTGTTGCGCTGCCTGTCGACACAGGACGGGCCTATCAGCGTCGACATGGGCGCACCTCAGCTCGATTGGCGCGACATTCCCCTCGCCGAGCCTTGCGACACATTGCGGTTGCCGCTCGATGGCGAGCCTGCCGCTTGCAGCATGGGCAATCCGCACTGCACGTTTTTCGTTGATGATCTCTCGGCGATCGACCCTTGGTCGGCAGGGCCGCAGATCGAACACCATCCTCTGTTTCCTGAAAAAACCAACGTCCATTTCGTTCAAGTGCTGGACCGCAAGCGCATAAGGCTGCGCATTTGGGAGCGAGGCGGAGGCGTGCCGGCGGGATCAGGATCTTGCTCGTGCGGCGCGGCCGTGGCGGCCATCCGCCGTGGGCTTGTCGACGAGGAAGTCGAGGTCATCTGTGATGGTGGAAGCGTGGGTGTTTCCTGGAAGGCTGGAAGCGGCGTGTGGCTGACGGGCAGGGTCGCGACCGTTTTCCGTGGCGAAATCGCGCTCCCAGGCAAATCCATGCATCGTCAGGACGGCAGCTTTGTCGACAAGGCCTAGCTCAGGCTGCGTTTCGACGAGATCGTCCAAACGCAGAAAACGTGCTCGACTCCGATAGTTTAGAGCGTCTTCGTCGAAACAGGACGCAAGGCCCGCTTGATCGCCTGACCGGTCGGCGGTTTTTTCGTATGCTCCTTTCAGCCGGGCGGTCGCCTCCCCGGCTGCAGCGCTGCCCGGAATCTGCCGCCCCAAGCGAGGTTGCCCGATGACCCGTGCCGAGTTCGTCTGTCTTCGCCAGGCCTGCGGTTTGAGCCTGGACGATCTTGCCCTGGAGTTCGGCCTGAGCCCGGAAGCCGTGCAGGAGATCGAGACGGGGCCCGATGAGGAGGAGGTCAACTCCCTTCACGCCCTGGCGATGGAACGCGTTTCGCTCCAATGCGCCGTCTGCAGGGAAAACCCCACGGTGGCGGCCGCCTCGGTGCGCTCCGACGCGCTCGACCTCGCCTGGATGATCCGGGGCTGAACCGTGAAAGCGCCCGGCCCTCTCTGGTCCGGGCGCAGCTCGCCGCCGCCATGATCCTGTCGGGTCGCTCGCCTCGCTCGCGGCGGGACTGCAGGCTCTGTTTCCCGATCCGTTGACGCTCATCGCGCCGTAACTTATAAGTTACGAATGTTCGAAGTCCGCCAGACCAGGATCTTCTCCAGCTGGCTCGGGGCCTTGCGCGACACCAACGCTCAGCTGCGAATTGCGACGCGCATCCAACGGATGGAGGACGGCAATTTTGGCGACGTCAAGCCGGTCGGCGAAGGCGTCAGCGAAATGCGGATCAGCTATGGGCCGGGGTATCGGGTCTATTTCATCCAGCAGGGCAGGACGATCGTTGTCCTGCTGTGCGGCGGCGACAAGAGCAGCCAATCGGCGGATATCGCCAAGGCAAAGCGCATGGCACAGGAGGCCTGAGACATGCCCCTCGAAACGACCCGCTTCGACATCCAGGAGCAWCTCAAAACCCCTGAGCAGCAGCTCGCCTATATCGAGGCTGCCCTCGATGAGGATGACCCGGCGTTTCTTGCCAAGGCTCTTGG
>NZ_JBFTZN010000431.1:0-3255 GCF_056406775.1 Allobosea sp. P1_A7 | reverse complement strand
GCCTGGGATATTGCTGCGGCCGCCGTGTTCCTGGCCTCGGACGAAGCAGCCTTCATCACCGGAGTTTGCCTGCCCGTCGATGGCGGTCAGAGCTGCGCAGTCGCAGCCTTCCCGAGCTGACACCTGGATCATCGGACCGGATACCGTACCGGCTCCGATGATCTGACCTTCTGTGCCTGCATCCGCTTTCCCGAGGACCGCAGCCCACGTTTCGGGCCGATGCTTTAGACGAGCGCCGACTGCATCTCGATCTGATAGCCCTCCGGATCATCGAACACGAATGCCCGGATCCGGAGCGCTTCATGGCTGCGCGGCGGCTTCAGCGCGGAGACGCCGACGCTCTCGACATAGGCATGCCAGCCGTCGACATCAGCGACGCGGATGCAGATCTGCACCGGCTTGACCGGGTGGGCGCGATGACTGCCCCGGCTCTCGTCGACGAGGCCGACATAGCCCCCCTCGGTGATGAGGTAGATCTTCGACCAGCCCTGATCGATCGTAAGTTCGAGCCCGAGCACGTCCTCGTAGAAGCGCATCGCCTGCGGCAGATCGCGATAATAGAGGAAGGTGATCAGCTTCTGGGTCGCGTCATGCGACGGTCTTGCAATCGTCAAGGTTTGCCTCCGAACCACGCTGCCATTTGCCCATCACCAGGTTTGGCAGCGGGCTCGTCAAGCGGCGACCAGAGCGTGGTCGCGACCAGCAGCGCCGGACGCGGTACGAGCCAGGATATGATCGCGCGAGATGGCCACGACAGTGGAGCGGAGCTCACCGGCAGCGCAATCGGCTCGACATCCGCATCCGCTTGATCGGCCCGTAGGAATAGCGCGTCATGATCTCCAGCACATCGCAGAGCGAGTGACGGCCGCTCGGCGAAGAGCAGGACGCGGTCCGTTTTGGCCGCGCCGGCCAATACCGCGTTCTCCGATCGCGATCTTCAGTAGCCCATGCTTCAGTAGCTCATGTTTCAGTAGCTCATGGCCCGGTTGCGGGCGTTCCCGATATGCGCGCTCATCTCGGCTGCCGCCCGTTCGGGGTCGCGCGCCTCGATGGCCGCGATGATCTTCAGGTGGTCCTGCATCACCGGAACCAGGATGTGGTTCTGGATGCGCGTCTCGTACTGGCGGATCAGCCTGATCTTCAGCCAGGTGACCCGGAAGGCCTTTGAGACGATGTCGTTGTCGAGGTGATCGATGATCGCCTCGTGCATCAGCCGGTCGACATCCTCGGCGTCCTCGATCAGCGTCTCGTCGCCACCCGCCGCGGCCCTCCGGATGATCGCTTCGTGGCGTTCACGCTGTTCGGCGATCTCTTCGTCCGTCGCCGTTTTCGCGTAGAGCGCAGTCGCTTCCTTTTCGAGGAAGAGCCGGAACTGGAACGCATTGCGGATCAGGTTGAGATCGACATGGGCAACCTGCATGCCGCGCTGCGGCACGGTCTTGATCAGACCTTCCGCCTCGAGGCGCGGGATCAGTTCGCGAATGGCGCCGAGCGGCAGGCCAGTCATCGCCACGAGCTCGCGCTGGGTGACGAACTGACCTGGCTTGATCTCTCGCGCCAGCAGCCGCTCGGTGAAGCTGACATAGGCCTTGTCCCGCAGCTTCAGCGGTTCGCCGTCGCGCTCCTGATCGTTCTCGCCCATGCGCTCCTGTTCCTCTCGTGGCTCCTCAGGCGGCCTTGGCCCGCGTAATCGTGTCGAAGGCTGCGAACAAGCGCTGTCGCTGCGCCTCGCTCAAAGCCTCGAGCGGCGGGCGCATCGCGCTATAGCCCTTGTCGCCATGCAGATGGCCGACCAGGGCCTTGACTGCCGGCAGGACCGGATAGCTGCAGACCTCGTCGACCAGCGCATTCACCACCGGGCTCTCCGTCCCTTCATAAACCATCGGCCGAAGCAGCCCCGGCACCAGATTGGCGACGCCGCAGATCGAGCCCTGAGCCCCGGCCCTCACCGCGCGGGCGAGCAGCCGTTCGTCACCGACCAGGATGGCAAGCTCACCGTGAGCTTTGAGCAGGGCTTCGGTATTCGCATAGCTGCCCGAGGAATCCTTCACCCCGGTGACGATGCCCGGAAACGCCTTCTTCAGCCGCTCGACCAGCCCGACGCTGATGTCGACCGCCGTGACCGAGGGGATGTGGTAGAGGATGGTGTTGCGGGCGGACGGCCCCAGCTTCTCGAAGAACTGCGAGAACCAGACAAAGAGTCCCTCGTCGCTGACGCCCTTGAAATAGAAGGGCGGCGCGACCAGCAGGCCCTTGGCGCCGATATCGAGTGCGACCTTGGCCTGCTCGATCGATTCATGCAGCGAGGCAGCGGCGACGCCGGCATAGATTTGCGTGCCAGGATCGACGCCGGCACCGACCAGCGCGCCCAGCATCGCGGTACGCGCCGGCAGGCCAAGCGCCGCCCCCTCGCCCGTCGTGCCAAACAGCGTGACGGAGTCACAGCCCTCGGCCAGCACGTGGCGCGCATGCTTGACGAGGCGCGGCAGATCGACGGCTCCGCCCTCCCGCATCGGCGTCGTGATGGCGCAGGAAAGGCCGAAGCGGTTCGGGTCGATAGCCATTGGAGGGAGCTTTCCTGAGATATGAATGTCTGACATGTTAGTTTGCAGTCAAAACTGACGCAAGGTCGGGAAGACACGGAAATCGAGGTGCGRCTCAGCCATCCTTCAGCCCTCCGGCCGACAATCCGGCGACGATCTGACGCTGAGCCAGCACCGTCAGCAGCAGCACCGGCAGCGTCACCAGCAGCGCGGCAGCGGCGAGCGGCCCCCAGGAAATCTGCTCGAAGGTCAGGGAGTTGTAGACTGCAGACGGCAAGGTACGGCTGTTCTTGCCGCCRAGCACGACCGAGAAGATGAAGTTGTTCCAGGAGAAGATGAAGGCGAGGATGCCGCCGACCACGATGCCGGGCCGCGCCAGCGGCAGCGCGACATGACGAAAGGCCTGCCAGGTCGTCGCACCGTCGATGCGCGCCGCATCCTCCAGTTCCATCGGCACATTCTCGAAATAGCCGATCATGATCCAGACGATGATCGGAATGGTGATGACGAGATGCGTGATCACCAGCGCCGTGATGCTGCCGACGAGCCCGGTCATCTGGAACAGCAGGAAGAGCGGGATCAGGTAGGACAAGGCCGGTGTCATGCGGGCGACCAGGATCAGGATCGCGAACTTCGTCGCCTTGCCGCGGGCGATGCCGTAGCCCGCTGGCACGCCGACCCCGAGCCCGATCAGCACAGCCCCGCCCGCCCG
>NZ_JBFTZN010000430.1:0-3257 GCF_056406775.1 Allobosea sp. P1_A7 | reverse complement strand
GGCTGGGACACGCCCTATCCGCATGCCCAGGAATGGGCCTATTTCCCCGGCCCGGCGCGCGTCGGCGCCGCCCTGCGTGAGATCATGGAGAGCCGATGATGGCGGAACGGGTCATCAAGCTTCCGGATGTCGGCGAGGGCATTGCCGAGGCCGAGCTCGTCGAGTGGCACGTCAAAGTCGGCGACATCGTGCGTGAGGACGATCTCCTTGCTGCTGTGATGACCGACAAGGCGACGGTCGAGATCCCATCGCCGGTCGACGGGGAGGTGGTCTGGGTCGGCGCCGATATCGGCGACACCGTTGCGATCGGCTCGGCGCTGGTCCGGCTGAAGGTTGCAGGCGAGGGCGCGACCGATCATGGCGAACCGGAAGGGAGCGAGGCGCCGGAGCTGGTCGTTGTCGAGCAGCCTGTCGCCGCGCCGAAGAAAGAAGCTCCCGCCCCCGCTCCGGCAAAGCTGACCGAGGCCAGGCCCGCTGCATCGCCCAAGCCGCGCGCGGTCTCAGCTCCCACGCTGAGCGCCGTACCGAGGCGGCAGGCTGGCGAGAAGCCGCTCGCTTCGCCGGCCGTCCGGCTGAAGGCGCGCGAGGCCGGGATCGACCTGCGCCAGGTCGTGGGCTCCGGCCCGGGCGGGCGCATCACTCACGAGGACCTCGACAGCTTCGCGTTGCGCGGGCCCGAGGCCGAACGTGCGCCAGGGCTGGCGCGCCTGACCGCCGTAACCGACGTCAGGATCGTCGGCCTGCGCCGCAAGATCGCCGAGAAGATGGCGCTGTCCAAGGCACGCATCCCCCACATCACCATCGTCGAGGAGGTCGACGTCAGCGCGCTGGAGGACCTCCGCGCAGTCCTGAACAAGAAGCCGACGCTCGAGCGACCGAAGCTGACGCTTCTGCCCTTCGTGATGCGGGCGCTGGTCAAGGCGCTGGCCGAGCAGCCGAACCTGAACGCGCTGTTCGATGACGAGGCCGGGATCGTCCACCAACATGCCGGCATCCATATCGGTATCGCGACCCAGACGCCGACAGGACTGATCGTGCCGGTCGTGAAACATGCCGAGGCTCGTGATCTCTGRGACTGCGCCCGGGAACTCGGCCGGCTCGCCGAACGGGGACGCGAAGGCATCGCGACCCGGGACGAATTGACGGGTTCAACGATCACKGTCACATCGCTCGGCGCGCTCGGCGGCATCGCCACCACGCCGGTGATCAACCACCCCGAGCTCGCCATCGTCGGCGTCAACAAGATGACGATCCGGCCGATGTGGAACGGCACGAGCTTCGTCCCGCGCAAGATGATGAACCTGTCGTCGAGCTTCGACCATCGCGTCATCGACGGCTGGGATGCGGCCGTCTTCGTGCAGCGGCTCAAGGAGCTTCTGGAAAACCCGGCAATGCTCTTCGTGGATGCCTGACGCCATGACCGAGATCACCTGCAAACTGCTTGTCATCGGCGCGGGCCCGGGCGGTTATGTCTGCGCCATCAGGGCTGGCCAGCTCGGCATCGACACCGTGATCGTCGAGAGCACGAAGCTTGGCGGCAGCTGCCTCAATGTCGGCTGCATTCCGTCTAAGGCGCTGATCCATGTCGCCGATGAATATGAGAAGCTGGCCACGGCCGCGCAGGGCAAGACGCCGTTCGGGCTCACGGCCTCGGCGCCGGCGCTCGATTTCAAGCAGGCCATCGGCTGGAAGGACGGGATCGTCCAGCGCCTGAACAACGGCGTCGCCGCGCTCTTGCGCAAGTCCAAGGTCAAGATCGTGCATGGCCGGGCTCGCTTTCGCGACGGCAAGACCGTTGCCGTCGAGACCGAGACGGGCCCGAAGCTGATCCGGGCCGAAACAATCGTCATCGCCACCGGCTCTGCGCCGGTCGAGCTGCCCTTCCTGCCCTTTGGCGGCACTGTGATCTCGTCGACGCAGGCATTGTCGCTGCCCGCGGTTCCGGGGCGGCTGGCGGTCGTCGGTGCCGGCTATATCGGCCTGGAACTGGGGATCGCCTTTGCGAAGCTCGGCTCGCAGGTCACCCTCGTCGAGGCGTTGCCACGGATTCTTCCGCTTTACGATGCCGAGCTGACCGCGCCGGTCGAGAGATCGCTGTCGAGGCTCGGCGTCGAGCTTCTGCTCGGGGCGAAGGCGCGCGGCGCGACTCCGGACGGCAAGTCCCTGCTGGTCGAGACGGCGGAAGGCGAGGAACGGCGGATCGCGGCGGACGCGATACTCGTCACCGTTGGCCGCAAGCCGGTGCTGTCCGATCTCGGGCTCCGGGAACTGGTGCTCGACATGGATGGCAGCTTCATCCGCATCGGCGAGCGCTGCGAGACCTCGATGCGCGGTATCCATGCGATCGGGGATGTCACCGGCGAGCCGATGCTGGCGCACCGCGCCATGGCGCAGGGCGAGTTGGTGGCGGAGATCGTCGCCGGCCTGCCGCGCGCCTGGGACAAGCGTTGCATTCCGGCGATCTGCTTCACCGATCCGGAGATTGTCTCGGCCGGTCTTTCACCGGACGAGGCGCGTCGCGCCGGCTTCGAAATCAAGACCGGGCAGTTTCCGCTGGCTGCCAGCGGCCGTGCGATGACGCTCCACAGCGAGCGGGGCTTTGTGCGCATCGTCGCGCAGGCCAAGACCCATGTGATCCTGGGTATCCAGGCAGTCGGGCAATCCGTCTCCGAACTCAGCGCGGCGTTCGGGCTCGCCATCGAGATGGGCGCAACGCTCGAGGATATCGCCGGAACGATCCACGCCCATCCGACGCTTGGCGAGGCCGTGCAGGAGGCGGCGCTGAAAGCGCTCGGCCACGCCATTCATATCTGACGCGATTGCGGCTGTGACTGCGCTACGGCCCGGGCTTCATTCGGCAGCCCGCGCAACCGAGGGGATGACTGCCGGTCTCGGCTTCGCTGTGCCATCGCCCTGCCTTCGTTCGCTGCGCCGGGGCGGCTCGATTTCGAACGAGATGGTGCAGCCCGTTTCGGTGTCGGCGATGATCAGTTCCCGGCCGTACTCGGCCAAGGTATCCGAGACGATTGCAAGGCCCAGTCCGGATGAATGATGACTGTCCGGAGCGAAGTGGACGCCACGTTGCAGGATCAGTTGGCGTCGGTCTCCCGGCACGCCGGGCCCATCATCGCTGACCGAGAGAACGGTGCTGCCGCCGTCAGCGGTGTGGACCTGCACCGTAACGGCGCTGCGTGCCCATTTGCGCGCATTGTCGAGCAGATTGCCGACGACCTCGGCGAAGTCGTCGGTTTCCATCG
>NZ_JBFTZN010000429.1:0-5584 GCF_056406775.1 Allobosea sp. P1_A7 | reverse complement strand
ATCCTGCAGTTCGCGACGAATCTCTTCGGCAAAATAGCCGGCCGCGATGTTGTTGGGTGAAATCGTACGCGGGTTGACGCCGAGCTGCTGCTTCTTGGCGGCCTCGGCCTCCTCGCGCTTGACCACACCGTTCTCCGCCATGCGATCGAGCACGTAGTTGCGACGCTCGATCGCCCGTTCGCGATTGCGGAAGGGGTGAAGGTCGGTCGGAGCCTTGGGCAGAGCCGCGAGATAGGCGACCTCCTGCAGGTTCAGCTCATGCACCGACTTGCCGAAATAATTCAGTGCGGCAGCGGCAACGCCGTAGCTGCCCTGCCCTGGTGCCGGAGCTCCGAGATAGATCTCGTTCAGGTAGAGCTCGAGGATCTTGTCCTTGGAATAGGTCCCCTCGATGCGCAGCGCGATCAGCGCCTCGCGAATCTTGCGCTCCAGCGACTGCTCCGAGCCGACGAGGAAGTTCTTCGCAACCTGCTGGGTAATGGTCGAGGCGCCCTGCGGCCGGCGACCGGACGCGCGGTTGCGAAAATTCGTGATCGCCGCGCGGACAAGCCCCTCAGGGTCGACACCCATATGCTTGTAGAAATTCTTGTCCTCAGCCGAGAGATAGGCGTCGACGACCAGCTTGGGAATCGCCTGGATCGGCAGATAGAGGCGGCGCTCGCGGGCGAATTCGGCGATCAGGCTGCCGTCACCGGCATGCACACGACTCATCACCGGCGGCTCATAGTTCCGCAGCTGCGCCGAGTCGGGCAGATCCTTCGAATAATGCCAGATGAACCCGCCGGCCACGACCGCGCCGATGACGAATACGATCGTGCCCGCAGCGAATAGCCACCCGAAGAGTCGCAGAATAAACCGCATCTAAGGCCCATGCCCCTGATTGCTGTGCAGTGACCGGTCTCGCCGGGTTCGCCGCAACAGAGCCGATCTCGTGCAAGAAACGGCTGCCACCGTCTCGCTCCCAGCTCTCGTCCTCGTCGCTTCCAAATCAGGTCTATAACACGGCTGAGATGGCGGAACCGTGGCCTAACGACCACAATCTTCGCCAACCGCATCAACAGGTCTCAACGTTGGTTCGCGGCAGCTTTTCCAGCCGAAAGCGTACTGGTGAAATAGCCATCGATCGCGTTGTGGACCGCCCCGACTGCCTGCGCTCGCCAGGATGGCGAATTCAGCAACTCCGCATCCTTGGGGCTCGACATATAGCCGAGCTCGATCAGTACGGAGGGAACATCCGGCGCGGTCAGGACACGAAATCCTGCGGAACGCAAGGGTACCTTGTGCAGCTTGACCGAACCGCCGAGCTTCTCGACCAGATTTCGCGCGAAGACCGAAGAGAATGTCCGGGTTTCCCGCTTGGCGAGATCCATCAGGATGCCCGCGACGTCCTGCACGTCCTCGGCCGCGTCGAGGCCCGCGACGGCATCCGCCTGGTTTTCCTTGGCGGCGAGTCGGGCCGATTCGGCGTCGGTGGCGCGCTCCGAGCCGGTATAGATCGTTGCGCCGCGCACATCCTGCGCCTGCGTCAGCGAATCGGCATGGATCGAGATGAAGAGATCGGCGCCGGCGGCGCGGGCGATCTTCACGCGCTGCCCCAATGGTACGAAGGTATCGTCATCGCGCGTCATCATCACCCGATAGCGGCCGCCGGCTTCGAGTTGCTCCTTCAGAGCCAGCCCGAAGGCGAGGACGACGGATTTCTCGGCGATCGAGGCAACCACGGCACCGGGATCGATCCCACCATGTCCGGGGTCGATCACCACGAGTTGGCGTGTCTCGCCGTGCGGCTTGGGCACTTGAGACGCCGGCCCCTCCTGCGACTGCGGAGCCGGGCGCACCGAAGCTGCCTGGAACTCGGCCCGGCTTGCGCGCTTCAACTCCACGACCAGCTCGCCGAATCCGCCGCGCACCTTGCGGACCTCGGCCTTCGCGACCACGGCTGGCTGAGCGAGATCCAGAATGATGCGGGAACGATCGGCCGTGAACATCCCGAAACGGAAGGCGCTGACGAAGCCGGCACTCTTGCGCGCCGTATTCGGCTGAACCTGGAAATTGACCGATGGCAGGTCGATCACCGCCCGATCGGGCGCGGCCATCACCGAGGCGCTGATCTCGACGGGACGCGAGAGCGCCATGGTGAGCCTGACGACCTCACCGGCCTGCTCGATCCTGGCATCGGTCGCGACTGGAAACTCGTTTGCAGGCCTGGGCGCAGGATTGGCGTTTACCGGCGCGCATGGCGCTAGAATCAACCAGGACCCGAGCATCAGACGGACCACGCCTGAAACCGTCAGCCGGTTCAGGCCAGCGCTGTGGGAATGGAACGTCAGGCGAATGGATCCCATTGGCGTCACCAAGGCTTAACCATAGCGACGCAGAAGCTTAACAGCCGGTTACCACGCAATTGTGATGGCGAGAACCGCCCCGGCGCCACCGCCATGATGTTGCCCAAGCGATGTGACTTGCAAATCACTGTCACCTGTCTGTAATGGGGGTGGTTGCATTGCAAAGCCACCCGTAGCGCGCATCCGGATTCGAGGATCCGTTGGCGTCCGGGACACGGCGAAGCGACAGGCCCTTACAGGACTTGTCGCGGCAGGGCAGCCGCCAACGGATCGTCCGCGGACGGCCTGCGTCAGGCATGAGGTTCGACGCATGGCAGTCTTTCGCGAGCGTGCAAACGCGGTGCAATCGTCTTCGACGCACGCACTGCAGGTTAGGTCAGATGTCGGGGCATACGACGCCGCTTAGCTCATCGGTGCATCGTCCATACCTTCGGGACTGCGGCGGGCTTTTTGCCCGGGCAGGCTTCCCGATCCGCCATCGCGTCCTGATCCCTCACTCCCTCCTGCAACATGCCGGTTCATGCCGGCTCATGCGCGGCGCCCCTGCCCGCGGCAGCGGATATCCTTCCGCAGCCCGGCGGGTCCTGTCGGCGGCTGCGCCAATGGAAATCTCTTATGGCCAACAAGATGCTTATCGACGCAACACACCCGGAAGAGACCCGGGTCGTGGTGGTGCGCGGCTCGCGCGTCGAGGAATTTGATTTCGAATCTGCCAGCCGCAAGCCGCTGCGGGGCAGAGGAAGCACGCGCCGACCGCGAGGAAGAGCGCGACGAGGAACGCCGCGAGAAGYGCGGCCGCCGCGACCGCGGCCGGCGTGACCGCGACGGACGCGCCAAGAAGGCGAGCAACGACGAGACCGTCAGCGCCGATGTCGTCGAGACCGACGGCAAGGAAGCCGCCATGGTCAACGAAGGCGCGCCCGCCTTCGGCGAGTATTTTGCACCGGAGGTCGCAGAATCGAGTGACGAGACCGTCGTCGAGAACGCTGCGCCGCTGACCTTCGAGACCGTGATCGAAGCCTCTGCAGAAGTCGGCGAGGCGTCCGCTGACAACGAGGAAGCGCGCCGTCCGTCCGAGAATGACGAGGACGAGAACGGCGAAGACAGCGACGACCATGGCCACGACGAGCCGCAGGAAGAGCCGGAGCAGCTCGGCGGCGGCGACGCCCTGGACGATATGCCGGAGCGCCCGCGCCACTCGCGCCGCCAGTACAAGATCCAGGAGGTGATCAAGCGCCGCCAGATCATCCTGGTCCAGGTCGTCAAGGAAGAGCGCGGCAACAAGGGCGCGGCGCTCACCACCTATCTCTCGCTCGCCGGCCGCTATTCGGTGCTGATGCCGAACACCGGCAAGGGCGGCGGCATCTCGCGCAAGATCACCAATGCCGAGGACCGCAAGCGCCTCAAGGAAATCGCCCAGGAACTGGAGGTGCCGGAAGGGATGGGCATCATCCTGCGCACGGCCGGCGCCTCCCGCACCAAGGTCGAGATCAAGCGCGACTACGAGTATCTGATGCGGATGTGGGAGAGCGTGCGCGAACTCACGCTCGGCTCCGTCGCGCCGGCGCTCGTCTATGAGGAAGGAAACCTCGTCAAGCGCTCGATCCGCGATCTCTACAACAAGGACATCGACGAGGTTCATGTCGCCGGCGAGGAGGCCTACCGCGAGGCCAAGGACTTCATGCGCATGCTCATGCCGAGCCATGCCAAGAGCGTGAAGGCCTATCGCGACCAGACCCCGCTCTTCGCCTCGTTCGGCGTCGAGAGCCAGCTCGACGCAATGTTCTCGAACACCGTCACGCTGAAGTCCGGCGGCTATATCGTCATCAACCAGACCGAAGCTCTGGTCGCGATCGATATCAACTCGGGCCGCTCGACCCGCGAACACAATATCGAGGACACGGCTCTCAAGACCAATCTCGAAGCGGCGGAGGAAATCTCCCGCCAGCTCAGGCTGCGCGATCTTGCAGGTCTCATCGTGATCGATTTCATCGACATGGAGGAGAATCGCAACAACCGCGCCGTCGAGAAGAAGCTCAAGGACTGCCTCAAGAACGACCGTGCGCGCATCCAGGTCGGCCGGATTTCGGCCTTCGGCCTGCTGGAGATGTCGCGTCAGCGCATCCGCACCGGCGTCCTCGAGAGCTCCTCGGTCCCCTGCCCGCACTGCGCGGGTGCCGGCATGATCCGCTCGACCTCCTCGGTGGCGCTGCAGATCCTGCGCGCGCTGGAAGAGACCCTGATCAAGAGCGCCTCGCACAATCTTTCGGTCCGGACGCGGCCTGAAGTGGCGCTCTATGTCCTCAACCAGAAGCGCGCGCATCTCACCGACCTCGAGACACGCTTCGCCATCGCGATCACGGTCTCGGCCGACGCGACCCTGCTCGGCACCCGCTATTTCGAGGTCGAGCGCGGCGAGTTCGTCGGCAATGAAGGCCGCGTCGTTCCGAGCCCCTTCAAGGCCGAGGCGATCGCGCATGTCGATGACGATGCGCTCGATGCAGCGGCCGAGGCGGAGGCCGCCGGAGGAAGCGAAGACGAGCAGGAAGACGCTACCCAGGCAGACGCCGTTGCGGAACGCGGCGATGGCGAAGCCCGTGGGGACGGCGGACGCAAGCGCCGCCGCCGTCGTCGGCGCCGGCGTGGTGGCGAGCGCGATGCGAACGGCCAGCAGATCGAGGGCGGCAGCGACGCCGAAGGCGATGAAGGCGACGAGGATGGCGACGAGCACGCCGACAGCCCCGCTGTCGCGGAAGCCACCCCGGCTCCCGTAGCCGAGCCAGCCGAAGCGCCTGTCGCCGAGGTTGCAGCCGAAGCCGTCGAGGAGGCCAAGCCGCGCCGCGCCCGCCGCAGCACGCGCAAGATCAAGGCCGAAACCGAGCAAGAGGCAGCCCCCGAAGCGGCGAAGGCAGCCGAGGGCGTGACGGAGACCGTCGCCGCCGAGGCCGCACCGGCCGAGAAGCCGAAGCGTAGTCGGGCACGCAAGAAGGTCGTACCGATCACCGAGGACGGCGTCGCCGCCGAGGCTCCCGCCCCCGCAGTCGAAGCTCCGGCTGCTCCGGTCGAGACGCCGATCACCTCCGAAGCTGAGCCCGCTCCCGAACCTGCCCCGCGTGTCGTCGAGGAACCCGTCGCGGTCGTCCTGACCCCGCCGGATCCGGACCGGCCGAAGCGCGGCGGCTGGTGGAACAAGCTCGCCGGACGCAAGTAAGACTTCCGGCCGCTGCGATCACTCGCAG
>NZ_JBFTZN010000428.1:0-5622 GCF_056406775.1 Allobosea sp. P1_A7 | reverse complement strand
GGTCGCGGCGGCGGCGCTCACATCGGCGGCGGCGGCCGTGGCGGCGGCGGGCATATCGGCGGCGGCGGTGGCCGCGGGGGCGGTGGTGGTGGTCGCGGTGGACGGMGCTGATTGGGGGACATGATCATGGCACATCACGCTCGATTTTCAGTCCCGGTCTCGCTCGCGGTCCTGTTGATGGCAGGCCCTGCCGCAGCCCAGCAGAGCTTCCCCTCCCCCGATGCGGCGTCCAGCGCGCTGGTCGAGGCGGCCCGGGCGCGCGAGCCCGGCATGCTCGATCGCATTTTCGGGCCGGGGGCCCGCGACGTGCTGAGCACCGGCGACGCCACGCTGGACCGCGAACGACTCGACCGGTTCAATGAGGCCGCAGCGGAATCCGTCACCCTGACGCCGCGCGACGACGCGACGCGGATCCTGACGATCGGGAAACGCAAGTTCGAGTTCCCGATCCCGATCGTCCGACGCGGCGAGGCCTGGATGTTCGATGTCGCGGCCGGGCGTAGCGAAATCCTCAACCGCGCCGTCGGCGAGAACGAACTGCGCGCCATCGAGGCCTGCCAGGCCTATATCGGCGCCCAGCGCGAATATATCCGGAAGGACCATGATGGCGACCAGGTGCCGGAATATGCCCAGAACCTGATCTCGACGCCCGGTACGCAGGACGGGCTGTACTGGCCGAGAACCGGGCAGGCCGATGTCAGCCCGCTCGAGGGCGCCCTGAGCGAGGCCCTGCTGGATCGCGGGAACCGAACCTATGCCGGCTATCGCTTTCGCATCCTCAAGGCACAAGGACCTTGGGCGCCCGGCGGCGCGCATTCCTATGTCGTCAACGGCAACATGATCGCTGGCTTCGGCCTCGTGGCCTGGCCGGCCGAATGGGGCAAGACCGGCGTCATGACCTTCATCTGCGGACATAACGGGGTCGTGCTGCAGAARAATCTCGGCYCGAAGACCAGCGCSWTGGCGGARCGCCTGCTGCGCTACGACCCCGACAGCAGCTGGGCSCCRGTCGAATAGGCGGGGGTGCGCCGGCAGCATGGCCGATATTGGCGAACGAACCAGCCGCGGCCGGTGGCCGCTGCATCGTCTCGACAACTCCAAGTAACCGGGGAGAAAGTGAGGGCCTGTTCCGCTGCTGTAACGATGAAGCCCCCGTGGTTCGCACCGGCCTCGCGCCGCGCACATCCAGGATTCGTCATGCATCGCTCGGTTGAACTGCCTGCCTTGATCCTGGCCGTGGCCTGGCTGGTCGTCCTCATTCGATCGCGAGGGCTCGCGCTGGCCGTCCAGCTGCTGATTGGCCTGATTTACCCGTTCCTGTGGTTCGCCTATGGGCTGATCGACGCGCCCCTGCCCATTCTCGTGCCATACGTCCTTGCGGCAGGGGCGGTGGTCTACACGCTTCGGGGCGATAGGGGCCCGCTCGTCTTGAAGTCGTCCTACGTGATGTCTGCGACACTCGGGGTGCTCACGGTCGCTCTCCTCGAATACTGGCAGCACCTRCCAGCAGGCTAGTGGACGTCACCGCGAGACGACTTGCGGTAGCGCCTGCGCCTTTGGCCCCCGAGTGGATTGCGCGCGCTGGAGCGGTTCCCGCGAGCCATGGAGTTCCCGTTCTGCCACCGGTGCCGTGGCCCCGAGAATGAACAGCCTGGTGCCGAGGTTCCGATCCCTCCTGCCGTGCCGTCGTTCCCGGGCACCGGATCAACTGGAGAGACGAGGGCGCCCCTTGAAATTGGCGATCAGCTCGGCGAGCGGGATCAGCCGATGCGAAACCATACCGCCAACCGGGGCGGAAGGGCTCGTGAAGATCGCAAAGCCAGTGGCCTGAACAACCGGGGCAAGCTCCGGCAGCGAGAAGGCCATCTTCATCAGCTCGAACGTCTCGCCGGCATCGGCGACGCGCCCAATATGCAGCCGCACGGCTTCCGCCGTCTCTTGGGGCGATGCGCGAAGCAATTGCCCAAAGGCATCCGCCGCGGCCCAGACAGCGGCGTAGAATGCCAGCGTGTTGTCGAACATGCGGCGGGCATCGCCATGACCAGACGCGGCGCTGATTTCAGCGGCGGAGTGGAGCATGCTGATGAAGGCTTCCAGCCGGCCAGCAATCTTGGTCGCCTTCGACCGACGGGAAAACTCGTTGAACATCGTCGCGTCCATCGTTTGGGCTGAGGACGCGATCATCCGCGCAGGCGAAATCGGACAGACCGCAGCGTAAATTTTCATTGTCGAAGCTGCGCTAACACAGCGCTTCGCGCTGCAATTTGCGCCTTCACGCCAATAAATTGCTATTCTCGGCCAAGTGCCGACAGCGCTTGCCCACCAGCATCGCAAGGTCAGCCGCAAGCGTTCTGCCCGCGAACCTGCAGGCATGTCCGGCGGCCATGCGAATACCTGAATCAGCAGAGTCCCTTACGCGCGATATCTCAACGTCCACAATAAGGTGAGAACCGCTCTCGCGACCAGATTAGGGGTCTTCCCTGCCAAGGTTTCGTCCTGTCGGGCCGCGATCTGTCTGACCATCATCTGCGTCCACAACAGGTCTCGGCCAAGACGATTGAGGAATGGCCCGCACTGTTCCACTCTCGTTGACGGGGGGATGGGCGGCGATGCTGGATGCGAACGAATTTGGGGATGCGGTCGCCATGCTCTACGAGGCCGCCGCCGTTCCGGAGGTCTGGCCGACGGCGATCGCGCGGTTGGCGGAGATCGCCGGCTGTACCGGGGGGCTACTCTGCGTGCATTCCCGACAGGGCACGAACTGGGTCGCGTCGAGGGAGTTTTCGCCGGTCCTCCAGCGCTTCCTGGATCAGGGCTGGATGGACCGGAACGCCCGCAGGGCCGGTCTTCTGGCGCATGGCGGGACCGGGTTCGTGACCGATCACGACCTCTTCACAGAAGACGAGCTGGCCGAGACCGCGCTCTACCGCGATTCCTGCGGCCCGAGGGCTATGGCGATCGTCGTCAGGGCAAGGGACAAGATCGCGCTTGAGGATCCCCGTGCGAACGCGCTGCTGCAAAAGGCGCTGGCCGATCTCGGGCAGGACCGGGTTGGCGATACCCGCTCGATCCCGGTGCCCTGCCGGGGGGATCGCCCCGCGTTCATCGTCCATGTGCTGCCGGTTCGCCGCCAGGCGCGGGATATCTTCTCGCGCGCCCAGGCCCTGCTCGTCATCACGACGACGGCCCGAAGCCTGCGGATCGAAGCCTTGCTGCTGTGTGAGCTCTACGATCTGACCCGGGCGGAGGCAGCCATCGCCGGCGGGCTCCTGGAGGGCAGCACGGTCGAGCAGCTCGCACTGTCGCGCGGGGTCGGCCGGGAGACGGTTCGCGGCCAGGTCAAGGCAGTGCTCGCGAAAACCGGCAGCCGCTCGCGGGCCGACTTCATCAGGCGGCTGGCTCCGTTGACGCTGTCGGCCTGAGCAGCGGGCCAAGGCGGGCATCACCAAGCCGGGCGGCGCCGGGCTTTCGGTCGGGCCGCCCTGCCCCCGCCTCCTGAGTTGGGAGTGAGCAACAGCCTGTCGGAGGCCGGGATGGCTTGGTCGGAGACGGTGCAGAGGGCCGCGCGATCGGCGGCCCTCCTCTTGTTCACCTTGAGCTTCCGGCCAGGGCCGATATCCCCGGGATCATTCTCGCGGGCTGTTGGCCAGGCGTCCGGTGTCCGGCCGGTCCAGATCGAGATGCCGGGTTTCCGGGATCAGGAAGCCGGTCAGCAAGGTGATCGCAGACACGACCATGAGATAGACGAGGAACAGCGAATGCTGGCCCTGCTGGGCGAGATAGGTGTTCACATAGGGCGCGGTGCCGCCGAAGATCGCCGTCGCCAATGAGAGTGGCCCGCTCACCCCGGTCGCCCGGATCTCGGTGGGAAACACCTCGGCCCAGACCGCCGTGTTCACCCCGAACAGGCAGGCCAGGATCAGCAGTGCCGCGATCATCGCCGAGAGCAGTCCGCTGAACTGGTTGGTGATCATGCCGTCCAGGGTGAAGGTCAGGGCGATGAAGCCAAGCCCGAACAGGATGATGAAGGGCCGCCGTCCGAACCGGTCGGCGAGCCAGCCGACCAGCGGGATCGCGGCGAAGAAGACCGCTTGCGCGATGAGGCTCGCCGTCAGTGCAGACTTTGCGTCGAGGCCACGGCTGATCTGGGCGAAGGTCGGGCTGTAGATCAGCCAGGTGTAGAACATGATCGAGCCGCCGGCGGAGAGGCCGAAGACCACGGCGACGCCGCGCCAGTTCCGTGCAAGCGGGGCCAGGCCCGTCGTCTTGGCGGCCTGCTTCTGCTTCTTCTCGAAGCTGGCCGTTTCCGTGAGCTTGCGCCTGAGGTACAGGCCGTAGAGCCCGAGCAGCCCCCCCATCGCGAAGGGGATGCGCCAGCCCCAGCTTTCCAGGGCCGCCCGTTCGAGATTGGCATTGAGCAGGAGACCGGTGCAGGTCGCGATCATCGTGCCGAGCACGACGCTCATCCACGACGTGCTGCCATAGAGCGCGCGCCGGTGCGACGGTGCGCGCTCGACGAGATAGGTCACCGATGTGCCCATCTCGCCGCCATGGGCGATGCCCTGGGCGAGGCGTGCAACCAGCAGGACGACGGAGGCAAACAGGCCGGCCGAGGCATAAGTCGGGGCGCAGGCGATGACCACGCTGCCGCCGGCCGTCACCAGCATGGCGAGCGTCAGGCTGCGCTTGCGGCCGACGCGGTCGGCGTAGAGCCCGAAGATCAGGCCACCCAGCGGCCTGGTCAGGAAACCGGCCGCGAATACGGCCAGAGCCGCCAGCAACGCGGCCGATTTATCGTTCGACGGAAAGAACTGAAGCGCGAAATAGGGAGCGAAGATCGTATAGATCGCCCAATCGAACCATTCCAGCGTATTTCCGAAATTGACTGCGATCAGATCCTTGATGCGACGTGAAGTCGGGGCGCGATCCGCCAGGGATAGCTCGGCCGTTGACATGGAATTCCCCTCTTATTGCTTGGTTCTTCGGTTCAAAAATCGGTGAAACCGTCAGCGCAAGGTGGAGCGCCCTTCCAGCCCTTGCCGCGCGTCTCCGTCCGCGCCCGGAACCCGCATCTCGAAGATGTCCTTGACCACCGTGTAGTCAAAATAGCCGAGGCGAGCGATCGGCTTGATCTTCTCGATGTCGAGCTTTCCGCTCGGCAAGATGACGGCGTCATCGATATGGATCTTCTCGACCTGGGCGAAGACGATATCGATGGAGCCGACGGGAGAATTGCCTTTGATCCGGTGAGTGCTGACATATCTGCACTCGAACTTGACCGGGCTTTCCCTGACCATCGGAATGCGGGCGTTATCGGCGTATTCCCGGGTGACGTTCAGGCGATCGAATTCGCTCTCATGCGCGGGCAAGGCCATCGCGCTGATGTTCACGGCCTCGCGCAGGTCGAAGGTCGCCATGTTCCAGACGAACCAGCCCGTCTCCTCGGCATTGAGGACCGTGTCCTTGCGGCGACCGTCTGGATACTGGTTCGCCGAGAACATCACCATCGGCGGGTCGAAGGTGAGGTTCTGCCACTGGCTGTAGGGCGCGATGTTCTCGACGCCGGCTGCGCTGACGCTCGACAGCCAGCCGATCGGCCGCGGCACCGTGCAGCTCTTGAAG
>NZ_JBFTZN010000427.1:0-3282 GCF_056406775.1 Allobosea sp. P1_A7 | reverse complement strand
CCCCGCAAGATGGCGCTGGAGGCCATCGTCCATACGTTCCTGGGCGTCTGTTTCGCGGCGGTGCGCCGGCCGGACATCCTGCACATTCATGCGGTTGGCCCGGCATTGATGGTGCCTCTCGCCCGTCTCCTGGGCATGAAGGTGGTCGTGACCCATCACGGCTATGATTACGACCGGCAGAAATGGGGCGGCGTTGCCCGGCGCGCCCTAAGACTTGGCGAGTATCTCGGCATGCGCCTGTCCCATGGCCGGATCGCGGTCTCGCGCGAGGTCGCCCAGACCATGAGCTCCCGCTACGATACGCCGGTCAGCTTCGTGCCGAATGGTGTGGCCATCTCCCGGGGCGCGCATCGGACTGGCTTCCTGGCGGAGTTTGGCCTGCAGCCCAAGCGTTATGTCCTGCTTGCCGCCCGCCTCGTTCCGGAGAAGCGGCAAACGGACCTCATCGAAGCATTTGCGCGGAGCGGGCGCTCCGACCTTCGCCTGGTCCTGGCGGGTGGAGCGGAGTTTGAAACCGCCTATTCCCTGCAGGTCAGGGAGATGGCCCAGGCCGTGCCCGGCGTCGTCTTGACTGGTTTCCAGTCCGGCGACAGGCTTGCCGAACTCTTCGCCAATGCCGCGCTCTTCGTCCTGCCGTCGAGCCATGAGGGGATGCCGATCGCGCTCCTGGAGGCCATGGCGTCCGGCCTCCCGGTGCTCGCCAGCAATATCGCCGCGAACCGGGAACTTGGCCTGCCTCCGGAGGATTACTTTCCGCTTGGCGATGTCGATGCGCTCGCCGCGGCGATAATGGCAAAGATCGCCAATCCGATCAGCGAGGAGCAGGCCCGCTCCCAGATCAAGCGGGTGGAGCTGGCCTATAGCTGGCCGAACGTCGCCCAGAAGACGCTGGAGGTCTATCGGGCGCTGCTGGCGAAATAGGCGGGCTTCCATTGTGAGCGAGAGCGCGCGATAGAGCGCCAGCAGCTCGCCGCCCCACAGCCAGAGATCGACGGACCATGACATTCAGGATAGTTCTACGCGCCCTGGCATGGTTCACGCTCGCCTTCATCGCTTACGCAACCTTGTCCGCGATCGAGCTGCGCCCGAGAATCGGCGATGCCGTTCATCTCGAACGGTTCGGCGCATTCGGCCTCTTGGGTTTCCTCTTCGCCACCGCCTATCCCCGGCGAATTGGGATCATACTCCTGCTGACCATCGGGATCGCAATAGGGTTGGAGCTCTTCCAGATGCTGTCACCCGACAGGCACGCGCGGCTGGGAGATGCCCTGGTCAAGATCGCCGGAGGTGTGAGCGGCGTCGCGGCGAGTTGGCTGTCTGCCCGCCTGCTGCCGTGGCTCACAGCCTACCTGGATCGTGAGCGGCTCAGGGGGTAGGCGTCTCGCTGCATCAGCGGCAGCGTCGGCCAGCATGCTATCATTGTTGTGAGGAGGGTGATGCTCTCGATGATACAACTGATTGCAGCCTATTCGGACGCAGTGATCCTGATCATCTGCGGATTGTCGACGGCGGTACTGGGGGTACTGCTCGCCTCCATTGCCCGTCGCCTTTGGTTTGCCCGGCCTCGGGACGCTGTCGACGAGCCCAACAAGCTCGCCGAGGTCGTTCATGGCAGTCTGCTGGCCTTCTCGGTTTTCGTGCTCGCCCTGATGCTTGCGGATGTCCGTGTAAATCTGGCGCGGGCTGATGACGCGGTTTCGCGTGAAGGCTCCTATATCGCGCGCCTCGATCGGGATCTCGCGAGTCTCGACGGGAGCGAGCCCGAGGCGGCGCGGAAGGCCCTGCGAGACTATGTCGGCGCCGTGACCCGCGATGAGTGGCATTCCCTCTCGACCGAGGATGCCGGGCTTTCTGCGACCGCTGATCGTGCGYTCGCTGCGTTGGTCCTGCAGGTGCGCAAGGTTGCGACGGAGTATCGGGATTCGGCCTCCTCGCTGCGCGGATTGCTGGACAGGCTGGAGGAATATCGCCAGGGGCGGCTCGAAACTGCGACCAAGAGCGTGCCGGGGATTTTCTGGTGGATGATCCTGATCTTTCTGCTCGGCGCGATGCTGATGAACGGCCGCTTTTACCTGAATCCTGCCGCTCTTGCCCTGATCGCGGCGCATATGGGCGCAATCGGCATGGTGCTCGGCCTCATCATCATCATGGACGAACCGTTCAGAGGCGAAACGAGCATTTCATCGGCGCGGGTGAGCCAGGCCATCAAGAGCCCGCAATAGGCGAGGCGCTCCCAGGCGGAGCTGGACGCGCGTCTCGCAAGGCAGGCACGCCATTCCCCCAGGTACAGATCGACTGGCGTCTCCAGCTGTGGTGCATTGCGCCGGGGCTCAAAGGGAGGAGCGCGTCATGGCTACCTATGTCGTCCTCGCGAACTTAACCGATCAAGGCATCCGTAACGTCAATGACAGCGTCAAACGCCTGGAAGCATTCCGGGAGATGGCGAAATCCAAGGGGATCACCGTCAAGGACGCCTATTACACGCTCGGCAAGTATGACGTCCTCGTCACCGTGGATGCTCCCGACGAGATGAGCGCCACTGCGCTCAGTCTTGCCGTTGCCAAGCTCGGTAACATCCGCAACCAGACGATGCGGGCTTTCACCCCGGCCGAGATGACCACGATCCTCGGCAAGGTCTAAGGAGGCCGGAGCGCGGCGCGTCGTCAGGTCGCGCTGCGCTTCCGTTTCAGGGGAATCCTTCGCTTCTTTCGCGTGGTTTCCCCTGGCGGGGGCGGCTTGCCCGCACTCTCGTCATGGGGTGCGACAGCGCTGGCCACGTCCTCCAGCTCGCGCAGCAAGGCMTGCAGAGTCGCAAGTTTCTCGTCGCCAAAGCGGCTGGTGATGTCGCGGTAGATCGCTTCCGAGACCGGCGTCACCGTTTCGATCAAACTGGCGCCGGCCGGGCTGATCGAGATGATGGCGCGACGCAGATCACGCTGATCGGCCCCTCGCGTGATGAGGTGTCTGGCCTCGAGGTCGACGAGGATCCGCGACAGGCTTGGCGCGAGCAGGAACGTTGCGCGCGCGAGATCGGTCACCTCCAGGCTGGGCACCGAGTTCAGCGCCCGCAGCACCCGCCATTGCTGCTCCGTGATTTCATATTGCCGCAGCGACGGCCGAAAGCAGCGCATGACCGCTTCGCGCGCCCGCAGCAGGGACATCGGCAGGGATTTCGAGAAATGGCGAAGATGGACACGCGTCCCACCTTGCGAGGACTCATTGGGGGGTGGAGCGGGGCTTCTCAAACGTGGTCCCTTCCGGGGCGGTGCGCAGGATCAGAGC
>NZ_JBFTZN010000426.1:0-3298 GCF_056406775.1 Allobosea sp. P1_A7 | reverse complement strand
GCTCGAGATGCAGGATGTGTCGGAGCATTTCCGCAGTTCGGGTTTCAAGGTCTTCGCCCGCATCCTGGAAGACGAGAAGAACCAGGTCTGGGCGATTCCGGCACCGGGCGGCGGTTCGCGTGCCTTCTGCGACCGCATGAACTCCTGGGCTCAAGGCGAAGGCCAACCCGGCCTCGGCTACATCATGTGGCGCGAAGGCGCGGGTGCTGGCCCGATCGCCAACAATATCGGTCCGGAGCGGGTCGAGGCGATCCGCATCGCGCTTGGTCTGAAGGATGGCGACGCTGCCTTCTTCGCAGCGGGCAACCCCGACAAGTTCTACAAGTTCGCCGGCGCCGCCCGTAACAAGGTTGGCTCGGAGCTCGGCTTGATCGACGAGAACGCCTTCGCTTTCGCCTGGATCGTCGATTTCCCGATGTACGAGTACAACGAGGACGAGAAGCGGGTCGATTTCTCGCATAACCCGTTCTCGATGCCGCAAGGCGGGTTGGAGTCGCTGCAGAAGGACGATCCGCTGGCGATCAAGGCCTTCCAGTACGACATCGCTTGCAACGGCTACGAACTCGCCTCGGGCGGCATTCGCAATCACCGCCCTGAGGCGATGGTTAAGGCCTTCGAGATCGCCGGTTATGGCGAGGAGACGGTGATCGAGCGCTTTGGCGGCATGTACCGGGCCTTCCAGTATGGCGCGCCGCCGCATGGTGGCATGGCAGCGGGTATCGACCGCATCATCATGTTGCTCGCCGGCGCCAGCAACCTGCGCGAGGTCGCGCTGTTCCCGATGAACCAGCAAGCGGTCGATCTGCTGATGGGGGCGCCCTCCGAGGTCGGCCCGAAGCAGCTGCGCGAGCTCCATATCCGCCTGAACCTGCCTGAAAAGAACGGCTGACCCCCCGCCATGCCTGCCCCGACCGGAGCGCGCTTGTCCGCGCTCGCCTGCCTGCTCGCGCTGCCGCTAACCGCCTGTGTCACCGCTGCGCCCCACACAAGCTCGGGGCGGGCGGTGGAGCTTGCCAATCTGGTCTCGCGCTCGATCGCCTGCCGTGCTGGAGCACCACGCACCAGCACACTCGACCGCTTCCTCGACGCCGAGCGTGCCCGTGGCGCGACGCCGGAGCAGATCGCGGGAGCGCGCTCGACCTATGTCACCGTTTCGGAGGCGGCGACCATCAATCAGGATGTCCGGCCCGAAGCCTGCTCTGCGGAAGAACGCAGCTCCTTGAAGCCACGCATGGCGCGCGTCCGGGCCGGCGATTTCAGCGGGCTCTGAGCGCGATCAGCCATGCCCTTCGCCAGAGCCTTCCTCTGCAGCCTGCTTCTGCCTGCGCTTGCGGCCTGTACGACGACTGCCGGTCCAGTGCCCGGCACGGCGGAGTTTGCGGCCGTCAAAGTCTCGCGCGGCTATGATTGCGGTGTCGCCGTCKATCGCCGCCGTGTGATGGCGGGGCTTGCCCCGGCCGAGCGCGGACGTTTCGTCGTCGTCAATGCCAGCCTCGCGGTGAAGTCCTACAAGGCGCCGCGCCACTGCGATGCCGCCGAACGCAGCGCGGTTCAGCACGAGCTCGCCGGTCTCACACGGCGCTGAATTCTGCTTGCCTGCCGGGGGCGATCCCGGCCAGAAGGCAGGAATGCCGCCCGCGAACGAGTTGCTCCCGCTCCAAGAAACCGTCACCGCGGTCGTCGTCGCCTATGACAGCGCCGATGTCCTGCCGGCCTGCCTGGATGCGCTACGGCGCGAAGGCGTGCCTGCCATCGTCGTCGACAATGCCAGCAGTGACGATTCGGCCGCAATCGCGCGGGCGCATGGCGCAACGGTGATCGCGAGCCCCAGGAATGAAGGCTATGGCCGAGCCAACAATCTCGGCATCGCAGCCTGCCGCACTCCCTACGCGCTGATCGTCAATCCCGACCTCGTGCTGCAGCCGGGCGCCATGGCGGGGTTGCTGGCTGCCGCTGGGCGCTACCCCGATGCCGGGATGCTGGCTCCGCGCATTGTCGAGCCGTCAGGGCGCGTCTTCATCCAGCCGCGTTCGCTGCTGTCGCCGGCTCATCTCAATCATTCCGGCGCGGCAATTGTACCGGAGGGGGATGCCTGCCTGCCGTTTCTCTCGGGCGCCTGCCTCCTGCTCCGCTGCGAGGCCTTCGAAGCGCTGGGCGGTTTCGATCCGCGAATCTTCCTGTTCTACGAGGACGATGATCTTTGCCGCCGCATGAGGGACGCCGGGCATGCGCTCGTGCATGTGCACGATGCACAGGCGCATCACGCGCGCGGCCGTTCCAGCAAGCCCAGCCCCGGCCGCCGTTTCAACGCACGCTGGCATCTCGCCTGGTCGCACGCCTATATCTCGGCCAAATACGGGCAAGTCGGGCCGTCGTCCTTTGCGATTTGCGAAAACATCGCAAAGACAGTCGGTTACGCCTTGATCTTCAACCGCCTCAAGATGATGGCGCATGCCGGATCTGCCGCTGGCGCGCTGGATTGGCGGCGGGGACGGACGGCGCTCTCGCGGCAGGGCCTGGACGAATAGCTCGCGCGCCTTAGATCATCGGACCGGATATCGTATCCGGTTCGATGATCTCACCCTTTGTGTTTGCATCGGCTTTGCCCCGAAAACCGCAATCCACTTTTCGGGCCGATGCCTTAGAGGTGCAGGTCCTTCATGGGGGTGGTGATGATCCTGCGGATCTCGCGCAACTGCCTGAAGACGAGCCGTGCCTTGCGCAGCACATTGCTGTCGGCCGAGAGCAACTCGGCCTCACGTGCGGCAAAGGCGGCTTTGCCCTGCAGGGCAGGGATTGGGCTCAGCGRCAGCGGGGTGTTCGGCAAGGCCGAGAGATCGAGCTCAGTCAGAGCCGGCTCGGCTCCGCGAAGGCTCTTGCCGATCATGCTGCGCGCTACGTCGAGGCGGCTTGCGGCGGCATCCCGGACCGGCTTCTGCATCACGGCGCTGGAATCGCGCCACTGGATGCCCCTTCGATAGGCCGGAACCCATTGCACCTGAGCTTCGAGCAGGTTCAGCCCGGCATAGCGGGCCAGGGCAGGGAAGGCATCGTCGTAGAAGCGCCAGCAATCGACGGGGAAGCGGTGCCGCGGACCGCCGCCCGGTGAGGTGATGAACGCGAGTCCATTGCCCTTCAGCACGCGCGAAATCTCAAGGATGGTGATCCAGAAATACTCTGCATGCTCGAAGACCTCCGAGCAGGTCACGACATCGACCGAGCCGGTGGCGATCTCTTTCCAGTCATAGGGATCGGCCACCGCCACATCGACGTTCAGCCCCGGCTCGATGTCCATGCC
>NZ_JBFTZN010000425.1:0-5686 GCF_056406775.1 Allobosea sp. P1_A7 | reverse complement strand
GGGCAATATGGTTGCCCGCCAGCGAGGCGTACCAGATCTCGCCGGAGGGCGTTCTGGTGATGCCATAGGCGCCCGGCCCGCGTGGCGCATCCTTGATCTCCATCCTGGCGGTCTTCGGATCGAAGCGACCGACGATCCCATTCTGGCCCGTGAACCAGAGAATGCCTTCCTTATCGAAGACCCCGGTATTGAGATTGGCGCTCTCGCGCCCCGCTGGCAGCTTGAAGAGATCGACCTTGTGGGTCTTGTCGTCGACGCGGGCAATGGCGTTCTGGCCACCTTCCGTCACCCAGGCGGCTCCGTCCGGGCCCCTGATCACGCCATGGGGTGCGGCCCCCTGGCCGAGTTCGACCACCTTGAGCTGGCTCGAACGCGGATCGAAGCGGCCGAGCGTGCCGTTGCGCTGACCGCAGACCCAGATCGTGCCGTCGCCGGCATCGGTGACATCGCGCGAGCCCTTGATCGCGGGGATATCGAAATAGGTGATGTTGAATCTGGACCCCGGCGCCGTCGGTCCGGCCGCCGCCGCCCGGCCGACCAGGGCCGGCGCCGCAAGCCCGACGAGGCCAAGCTGAAGAAAGGACCGGCGCAGCATGAAGCGTCTCCTCCTGTACCGGCCGGGCGCAACGCCTCGGCCGGTTTCCAGCTTGGGACGACAAGATGGTGAAACTGCGCCGACTCTCCCCTGCCGCTCAGAGCTGCCGTCGAACTCCGACGGGCAGGCTCGAAACCCGCGCCATTTCGCCGCTCAGGAAACGTTCCGGCGCCACCAGATAGTCACGCGCCATCGTCATGGCGTCGACGCCCCAGAAGACTTCGCCGTCGATCAGCAGGCTCGGCACGCCGAAGACCCCCGCCGCGACGGCCTCTTCCGTGGCCAGGCGCAGCGCATCCTTGACCGGCTGTTCGCCGATACGGCCGAGCGCAGCAGGATCTCCGGCCGCGGCCGCCACCTCGGCCAGCACGGCTGGATCGTTACCGTCGCGCCCCTGCCCCCAGATCAGCCGAAAGGCTTCGCGGACCGCGCCCTTCTGCCCATCGAGCGCGGTCAACAGGCGCAGCATGGCGAGCGGGTTGAACGGGTGGCTCGGCGGGAAGCGGAAGGGCACGCCCAGCGATTGGGCCAGGTGCGTCGCGAGACGATAGGTGTGGACACGCTTCGGCGCGATCTCGGCCGGGCCGAGCTGGCCCCAATGCTTGAGCACGGCACCAAAGACGATCGGCTTCATCACGACAGGCCGCAGCTCTTCAATCGCGTCGAGCTTCGTCAATGCCAGATAGGCAAAGGGTGAGATGAGGTCGAAATACCAGATGGCAGGCTTGGTCATTCGCATCCTCATTTGATCAGCTTGGACACGGCGCGGAATTGCGGGTGTTCCGCCGTCCGCAGCCATTCGAACAGGACCATCTCGGTCGTGACCATCTCGGCGCCATGAGCGGACATGCGCCGGATCGCAGCCTCCTTGTTCTCCGCAGCGCGTGAGCCGATCGCGTCCTGCACCACGAGGACGCGGCGCCATTGCGTCAGCAGCCCAAGAACCGTCTGGCCGACACAAACATGCGCCTCGCAACCGCAGACAATCAGCTCTTCGTCCTCTTCCAGCGCGCCGAGAAAGGCCGGTTCGGCACAGGCATCGAAGCTCATCTTGGTCACCACCGGACCGGCGCCCGACAGTTCCGGCACCGTGCTGCCGAGCCCGGCCGGGTTCTGCTCGGTCATCACCACGGGAACATCGAGCAGGGCCGCCGCCTCGACGAGCCGTCGTGCATTCGCGACCATGCGCGGCCCGTCATGGATCACGGGCATCAGGCGCGCCTGAAAATCGATGATGACGAGGCGGGCGCGCTCGACCTTCAGCAGTGTCATGGACGCTCTCCCTTCATCAGCAATTG
Source organism: Allobosea sp. P1_A7 (assembly GCF_056406775.1). Taxonomy (NCBI): domain Bacteria; kingdom Pseudomonadati; phylum Pseudomonadota; class Alphaproteobacteria; order Hyphomicrobiales; family Alloboseaceae; genus Allobosea; species Allobosea sp. P1_A7. Next base: position 3,793 of record NZ_JBFTZN010000425.1, on the reverse strand, counting down.
TCCGATCTGGACATCGACATAGCGTTCCATCAGGGCGCGCGCCTGCGCCCCGAACATCCTCAGCCGCTGCGTATGGGCGAGCAACAGCACGCCCGAAGCATGGGCGAAGGCATCGGCCATGGCCAGCCGTGCCGTCTCCTGATCGCGGCCCATCTGTTCGACCGCGTGCCTGATTGGCGAGAGCCCCGCCTCCAGGGCCTCGTTCAGGGCCTTGTCCCGCTCGCGGCCGAGCCCATGGGGGCGCATGCCGCCACGGAACAGGTAGAAGCCGAGATCGAGATCCCTGGGATGAGCCGCATAGAAATCGAAGAAGGCGAGCGCTGCCAGGCGGAAGCGGGCTTCCGGCGTAGCAGCCCCTTCGACCGCCTTGTCGACATGGTCGCGCAGTGCCGACAGCGACTGGCCAAGGACCTCGGCATAGAGCGCCTCCTTGGAATCGAAATGGAAGTAGAGCGCCGCCGGCGTGTAGCCGGCCTCAGCCGCGATGCCGCGCAGCGAGGCGCCATCCAACCCATCGCGCTCGAAGATCGTGCGTGCGGCGTCGAGGATCAGCCCGCGCCTGAGTTCCGTGACCGCCCGCTTGCGGCGACCTCGCATCGTCTCGGCCACTGCCACCTCAGCATCGCTCCAGATTTGAGTTGACGAAAATTCTAACGGCGTTCAATTTTACGGGCAACACTCAAATATCAAGAGGACACGCCCATGCTGATGGATGCTGCGGGCTACCGCGAGTCGCTGCGCGCCTATCATCCGCGGGTTTTCGTCAACGGCCAGCGTGTCGAGAGCGTGGCTGACGAGCCCTTGCTCGCTCCGGGCATCAACGCGGTCGGGATCACCTACGACCTCGCCCATCAGGAGGCCCATCTCCCGGTGATGACGGCGCGGCAGACAAGCTCCGGCAAGACCGTCAACCGCATGCTGCACATCAACGAAAGCTCCGGCGACCTGCTCGCCAAGCTCGAGGCGGTTCGGCTGGTCTGCAATATCTCGGGCTGCGCCCAGCGCTATCTCAGCCATGATGCGCTGAATGCGCTCTGGCAGGCGACAGCGCTCACCGACGCCCGTCACGGCACCGATTATGCGCAACGCTTCCGCGCCTATCTGCACGAGGTTCAGGACAAGGACCTGACGCTCGGCGTCGCCATGACCGACGMCAAGGGTAATTTGTGGGGGCAATACGGCCAGTCGACCGGCGTCGTGATGTTCGACGATGTCTTCGTGCCATGGGACCGCGTCTTCCTTGCCGGCGAGACCGAGGAAGGCGGCTTCCTGACCACGAGCTACGCGACGCATCACCGCCATTCCTGCATCGGCGCCAGAGCCGGGTTCGGCGATCTCCTGATCGGCGCCGGCGCACTGATGATCGAGGCCAACGGGCTCGATACCGAGCGCCACGGCCATGTCCGCGAACAGATGGTCGAGTTGATCAAGATCACCGAAGGATTTTTCGCCTGCGGTGTCGCGGCCTCCGTCTACTGCCAGAAAGATCCAGCAGGCTCGGTGATGCCTGACAGCGTCTTCTCCAATATCGGCAAGCTGCTGTTGGCCACGCAGATCTACGACATGCACCGCATCGCCCATTACGTATCGGGCGGGTTGATCGTGGCGCTGCCAGGCCCGGATGAGGACCATAATCCCGAGACCGCTGCCTCGTTGTCTGCCGTGCTCGCGGGCCGCCCCGATATCCCGCACGCGCAGCGCGCCGAGGTCGCGCGCTTCATCGAGGATCTCACCGTCTCGAAGGAGGCCGGCTGGTATTCGGTGATCTCGCTGCATGGCGGCGGCTCGCCGGAAGCGATGAAGCGCGAGATCTGGCGCAACTACCCGGTGGCGGAGAAGGTCGAACTGGTCGAGAGCCTGCTCGGACGGGGCGTCCTCGCCGATGGCGGCAGGGTCTCGAAGCAGCCTGGGCGCTGTTGTGTCGCCGGTTGCGAGGTGCCGGAAATGCCGGGCGGGGCCCCGCGCGAAGCGGCTGAATAGCGCAACCCGTCAGCCTCTGATCCCCTTCATTCCCCGTCCCGGGACGGGATAGCCGGCGCGCCGGACCTGACCAGAGGACCAACATGACCGTGCACGCCCTTGCCTCGACCCATCAGGTGCTGAACCAGGCGCGCCCAGCCACGGGCTGGAACGCCTTCTCCGACGACGCGGTGCTGCAGGGCGTCGTCACGCGCCAGGCTCCCTGGGTTGCAGGCAGAGCGATGGCGCTCGGCGCCCATGCCGGCGATGAGACGGTGCAGGATCTGGCGCGTCTCGCCAACAGGTTTACGCCGGAACTCAGGACGCATGATCGCTTCGGCAACCGCATCGACTGGGTCGAATTTCATCCAGCCTGGCACGAATTGATGGCGCTCGCCTTCCGGCACGAGGTGCCCTCGCTGGCCTGGACGACGACGGAGCCGAACGGCCATGTCGCGCGTGGCGTCCTCTCCTATGTCTGGAACCAGATCGAACATGGGGTCGGCTGCCCGACCGGCATGACCTATGCCGCCTGGCCGGGCCTGGCCCAGCCTGAGTTCTCGCTCTGGCGCGAGAAGATCACCTCTGGCCAGTATGACAAGCGCCCACTCCCGGTCTCACAGAAGACAGGGGCGAGCATCGGCTATGCGATGACCGAGAAGCAGGGCGGATCGGACCTCCGGCAGACCCAGACGACCGCGCGCTATCTGGAGGATACGCCGGAGGGGCGCGTCTATCTGATCACCGGACACAAATGGTTCTTCTCGGTCCCGCAATCGGACGGGTTCTTCACACTCGCGCGCAGCGAGAGCGGCGTCTCCTGCTTCTTCGCCCCCGGCTTCCTGCCGGATGGCAGCCGCAACCGGCTGCAGATCCAGCGGCTGAAGGACAAGGCGGGGAACCGCTCGAACGCCTCGTCGGAGGTCGAATTCCGCGAGTGCCTGGGCTGGCTGGTCGGCGAAGAGGGGCACGGCATCCGCGAGATCCTCGGCCACGCCCATCTGACCCGGCTGGATTTCGCCATCGGCTCGGCGGGGCTGATGCGGCAGGCGCTGACCCTGGCGCTCAACCACACACAATCGCGCAGGGGCTTTGGCTCCTCGCTGGCCGAACAGCCGATGATGACCAATATTCTTGCCGATCTCGCAATCGACTCCGAAGCCTCGACCCTGATGGCCTTCCGCGTCGCCGCCGCAACGGGCGCGATGGAGAGCAGCGAGCAGGAGCGGCATGTCGCACGGGTTTCGACACCGCTGGCGAAATTCTGGAACTGCAAGCGCGCGGCCRCCTTCGTCGTCGAGGCGCTGGAATGCCATGGCGGCAACGGCTTCATCGAGGAGAACCCGATGGCACGGCTCTATCGCGAGGCGCCGCTGAACGCGATCTGGGAAGGCACCTCGAACATGATGTGCATGGACGTCCTGCGCTCGTTCAACCGCGATCCACATACGAAGGAGGCCTTCATGGCCGAGCTCGGCTCCGCTCGGGGCGTCAACCGTGCGCTCGACCGCTGGCTCGACAGGCTCGGCGACGAGGTGGCCAAACCGCGCAATGACGACGGCCATGGCCGCCGGCTCGCCAACCTGATGGCCTATGCGCTGCAGGCCTCGGAGCTGAAGAAGCACGCGGACGAGGCGGTGTTCGAGACCTTCTGCCGCTCCAGGCTCGATGCCGACTGGGGTTATGTCTTCGGCACGCTCGATCCATCGCCGGAACTGGCCGGCATCGTGAAGCGCGCGAGCGTGGCGCGGGGGTGAGCCATTCTGGCCTCGCCGCCGGACGGGGCGGTGAAGAGAGCCCCGGGGGCCGTGCCAGATCGTTTATGGTTCTAGGC